>DATHCS010000070.1:0-5681 GCA_035319405.1 Candidatus Dormiibacterota bacterium
GCCGACTGGCGCACGCGCAACGTGGCCGTCCAGGCGGCCGACCCCACCTCGGTCCTGGGCACGTTCCGCCGCCTCATCGCGGCGCGTGCGGCCAGTCCCGCCCTGGGGCAGGGCGACTTCGCCTGGCACGTGCATGGTGACGGGGGGGTGCTGGCCTGGTGGCGGCGCACGGGCGAGGAGCGCGCGCTCGTCGCCCTGAACACCACCGGCGAGCCGGCTGCGATCGCCCTGCCGCGCGAGGGCGACCCGTGGCGGCTGGCGGCGTCGACGGCCGGAGTGGAAGTCCGCGCCGGGATCACCGGTGGATTGCCGCTCGAGCCGTACGAGGCCTGCTTCCTGCTCGCCTCGAGCTGAGCCGCTATCGGCGCGGGGCCCCTCAGTGCGTCCGCGTGACCTTCTGCAGGTGGCGCGGCAACTCGGGGTCGAGCCCCTTCAGGCGCGTCAGGTGATAGGCGTGCAGTTGCGCCGGCACGATGGCCACGACCGGCAGCAGCCAGTCGGGCAGGCCGCCGGGGATGGGCAACCCGAGCGGGCCCAGCGCGGCGAGCGCGGGGCGGTCGGACATGACCAGCAGCTCCGCCGCCAGCTCGTCCCGCAGGCGTCGCAGCAGTGGTTCGAGGCCATCCGCGGCCCTGCCGGCGGCCACCGCGAGGACCGGGAACCCCGGCTGGACGATGGCCAGCGGGCCGTGCTCGAAGTCGGCCGCGGAATACGGTTCGGCGGCCACGTAGGCCAGCTCCTTGAGCTTGAGCGACCACTCCCGCGCGGTGGCGTAGTCATAGCCGCGACCGAGCACGACGCAGGCCTCCATGGCGGCCTGGCGCCGCGCCGCCTCCTCCACCGCGGGCTCGCTGGCCAGCGCGGCCTCGAGGACCGCCGGGAGGCCCTGCAGGGCGGCCTCGTCGGCCGGATCGGCGGTCTCGGCGAGGGCCTGCGAGAGGAGGGCCAGGCTGAGCAGCTCGGCGCCGTAGGTCTTCGTCGCCGCGACCGCCCGCTCGGGCCCTGCCTGGAGTTCGATGACGTGCTCGGCGGCCGTCGCCAGCGGGGAGTCGGGCGTGTTCGTGATGGCCACCGTGGGCGCTCCCTGGGCACGGGCGGCGGCGACCACGCCGACCACGTCCGGCGAGGCGCCGGACTGGCTGATCCCCAGCACGAGCGTCCGCTCGAAGCGCGGCGCCACGCCGTAGATGGAGATGGTCGAGGGGGTGGCCAGCGCGACCGGCAGGCGGTGACGGATGCCGAGCACGTACTGGGCGTAGATCGCGGCGTGGTCGGACGTGCCGCGTGCGGCGATGACCACGAAGTCGATGGGCCGCGACCGCAGCTCCGCCGCCACGGCCGCGATGCGCCTGCGGCCTTCGCCCAGCAGGCGCGCAGCAACAACGGGCTGCTCGCCGAGCTCCTCGCGCAGGCTCATGCCGAACGGCTCTGGCCGTGGCCAAGCGGATAGAGGCCCTCGATGGGGGCCGGCAGGCGCCCCGTGATCGGCGCGCGGCCGAAGATCGCGGCCGCGAGCGCAGCCAGCGAGGGGCCCAGGATGGAGTACGTGCAGAGGTGCGTCTCGGCCGCCGGGTAGGCGGTCAGGTCGAACGGCGTGCGCAGCGCCACCGTCACGGCCGGCACGCCGCTTCCCAGCAGGGCCCGCGCCAGCTCGGCCTGCGCGGGGTCGAGCGACGCGCTGATCGTGCCCAGCACCAGCAGGTCGTACCCGCGCACCCGCTCGCGCAGCGCTGCGATCTCGGCCGCGCTCGGCGGCTGCCCGGTCACGAACTCGTCCACGTTGGCGTGGTGGGCGCGCAACGCGGTCGCCAGGCGAGGGACCTCGAAGGCCGAGGTGTCGGCCGGGGTCAGATCCAACGGGGTGGGCATGACGGCGGCGATGCGCTGCTCCGGCGCGAGCCGCAGCGGCAGGCGCCCGGCCTCATCGCGGACGAGCGTGATGGAACGCTGCGCCAGCTCGTCGGCCAGCGCGCCGTGGGCGGGGCTCCCCACGACCTCCAAGCCGGGCTGCGGTGCCCCGCCGACCCAGCGCCGCAGCGCCTCGATGCGCGCCAGGGCCGCCCGCACCGTCGCCTCGTCCAGCAGCCGTCGCCGCACGGCATGGACGAGTGCCGCCTCGACCTGCGCCCGGGCAGCCCCGACCGGCGTGTCGAGCAGCAGGTCCACGCCGGCGCGCAGCGCCGCGATGACGTCGAGCACCTGCAGCGGTCCCTGGGCCAGCGCCTTCATGTCGAGCGCGTCGCTGATGGTCACACCACCGAAGCCGAGCGCATCGCGCAGCAGGTCGTCCATCACCGCCGCGGAGAGCGTCGCCGGCAGGCCCGCCTCGCCGGACAGGCCGGGCGCGGCGAAGTGGCCCGACATGACCAGTCGGGCGCCCGCCTCGACGGCAGCTCGGAACGGGCGCAACTCGACCGCCTCGAAGCGCTCGCGCGAGTGCTCCACGAGACCCAGCTCGTGATGGGTGTCCACGGCCGCTTCGCCCTTGCCGGGGAAGTGCTTCAGCGTGGCGGCCACGCCGGCTCCCTGGAGGCCGCGCACGAAGGCCGCCGCGTGCCCGGCGACGCGTTCGGGGTCGCTCCCGAAGGTGCGCACGCCAAGGCCCGGGTTGGCCGGATTGGAGGCGAGGTCGCAGACCGGCGCGTAGTCGACGTTCACGCCCACGGCTCGGCACTCGCGCCCGATCGCGGCCGCGACCCGCTCAGTGAGGTACGGGTCGCCGGCCGCGCCACAGGCCATGTTGCCCGCGAACGGCGTCGCGCCGGCGCCCAACGCCAGCAGCTGGCCGCCCTCCTGGTCCGCGGCGATGAGCAGCGGCAACTCGCCGCCGGCTGCCGCCTGCAGCGCCGCGCACAGCTCGCGCAGCTGGGCCACGTCCCGAACGTTGGTGTAGCGGAAGATCGTGAGGCCGGCCGCCGGTGACTCGGCCAGGCGGTGGCGCAGCCAGTCGGGCACCTCCAGGCCCTCGAAGCCCAGCATCAGCTGGCCGAGCACCGCCGTGTCGGGGGCGGGTGCGGCGGCTGCCTCCGACCCCACCGCTCGGGACGCGATCATCGACTCGAAGCTTGCCACGGCGGGGACCCCACGTCTCGCCGCGGGGGCCGGCGCTTACCCGGGATCACGTGAGGCTGGGCAGGCCAGCCGCGACGACGGCCTGGCCGTGTCGCTTGTCCCGTTCGGAGGCAGCGTGGAAGGCGACGGCCGGCTGGGCGGCGTCGGGCTCGGCCTCAAGGACGGCTCGGGCTGCCCCCAGGATGGCATCACCGCCAGGGCCGGTCATGACCCGGCCCAGCACGAGCAGGTGCTCGACGCGGTAGACCTGACGGTAGGTCAGCAGGGCGTAGCCGAGATAGGTGCCGATGGTCTGGTACACGCCCGTCGCGCGTGGATCCCCGGCGAGCATCAGCTCCTGCAGCTCCACCAGCCGATCCGGGAGGGGCAATCCAGCCGGCAAGGCGATCCCCGCCGCGGGCAGCAGGCGCGCAAGTGCCTGTTGCGAAAGGTACTGCGCGCCGCAGCCGCGATCGCCGGACCACTCGTCGACCGCCGCCTGCGGCGCCACGTCGAGGGGTGCGAAGGCAAGCTCGTCGAGGCGGGTCGTCAGCGCACCCTGCGGCGTGACGTAGCCCGCCGCGAGGCTCGAGCCAAGGGCGAGACCGAGCAGCGTCGTCACGCCCGCCATCTGGGCCCCCGCCAGGGCCGTCACCTCGCCGTCGTTGACGACCACGAAGGGCACACCACCCCACGCCGCCGCGAGTTCCCGGAAGAGCCCGCGCACGCGCGCTTCGAAGGCCTGGCGCGGCACCGCGCGGAAGAGCGATGCCACGCGGACCTCCCCGTCCACGTACACGCCGGCCGCGCTGCCTCCGATGGCATCGACGCGCGGCAGGTGCGCGGCCGCGCGTCGGAGCGAGTCGTCGATCTGCTCGTAGTGCCACTGGGGGTCCGCCTGCCGCACGGGATCCCAGCGCTGCTCCTCGCTGAAGACGACCTCGCCATCACGGAGGGCGGCCACCTTACGGTCGCTGGCGCCCAGGTCGAAGCCGATGCGGCAGCCGTCCCGGTGGCCCCCCAACGTCGTGGCCGGCTCGCGGGAGGCGGGGAACTCGGCATGCGGCCGGGCGGCCACCTCGAACGCCCGTCCGTAGATCTCCTCGCCCATCAGCCTGGCGTCGAACCGTCCGGTCGGCGTCTCGCGGTAGTGCCGCGCCAGGTGCTCTGCAAGGCCGGGTGGGCCGTCCACGTAGATGCGGTCCCCGCCGTGCGACCAGAGCAGCAGCTTGAGCAGGCGCTCGCAGAGGAGGCGTCCCACGGGCAGGTCTGGGTCATCAGGCTTGTGGATGAGGAGATGGCGCTCCATGACGGATCCACCCGGCTGTTCGACGGCAAGCCAGACGTCCCGGGCCCGGCCCGAGGCCTGGAGCTCCGCCTGCACCGCCGCATGGGCGAGGGCCAGTGGCCGGAAGCCCGGGTCCAGCTGCGGCGCCACGCGGGGCGGCAACAGGAACCGTGCGAGCGCCGTTGTCTCTGGGTCCCCGTTGCCCGCGCGGTGACCCCCGACTCGGTCGTCTGTCATGGCTCGCGCCAGCTGGGGTCACGGTCGGCTGCGGCAACGCCCCGGCGGAAGGCCAACTCGCCGCTGACGAACGTTGCCTGCACCTCCCACGCCGCGTCAAGGAGGACCACGTCGGCCGGGCCGCCGGGCCGGATCGTCCCCTCGACCTGCGGGAGACCGAGCAGGCGAGCCGGGTTCAGCGTTGCGGCCTGCACGGCCGCCGCGGGCGCGAGCCCCGCGCCGACCAGGTTGCGCACCGCCAGGTTGAGCGGCAGCAGTGAGCCGGAGAGCGTGCCATCGGGGAGGCGGCCCACGACGCCATCGCTGACGAAGGCCCGCCCCGCCAGCTCGTACGGACCGGGCGGCATGCCCAGGCCGGCGAGGGCATCGGTGATCACGACCAGCTCGTCCGGGGCCTTCACGCGTCCCACCAGGCGCAGCGTTTCCGGGGCGAGGTGGACGCCGTCCGCGATGACGCTCACCGACAGGTTCGTCGCCAGCAGAAAGCCGGGCAGCGCGGGGTCGCGGTGGTGCAGCGGGCGCATGGCGTTGAAGAGGTGCGTCCCCAGCGTCGCTCCGGCCGCGGTCCCGCGCTGGGCGTCGCTCCAGCGCGCGTCGCTGTGGCCCATCGAGGCGATCACGCCGGCCTCCGCGAGCCGCTCGATCAGCGGCAGGGCGCCCTCGAGCTCGGGGGCGAGCGTCACGATCCGCACGGGCGCCGCCGCCAGCCAGGTGTCGAGCAGCGCCAGATCGGGCGCGCGGATCGCCGCCGGATCGTGCGTGCCCGGGTGCGCTGGGCTGAGGAACGGCCCCTCGAGGTGGACGCCGAGGACCCGCGCCGCGGGGCCTTCGACCGGCTGCGCCAGGTTCGCTAGGCAGCGTGGATAGCGTTCGGCCGGCGAGGTGATGACGGTCGGCAGGAACCCAGTCACGCCGAAGCGCGGCAGGCGGCGTGCGACAAGGCCGAGATCAGCGGCCGGATCCGAGAAGTCCTGACCGAAGGCGCCGTTGATCTGGATGTCGATCAACCCTGGGACGATCGTCGAGTCGGCGTCACCGAGGCTTTCCGGCGACGGCCGACGGGCCGGCTCGATGGCGATGATGCGGGAATCCTCCAGGGTCAGCT
>DATHCS010000071.1:0-3425 GCA_035319405.1 Candidatus Dormiibacterota bacterium
CGAAGATGAAGAAGATCAGCGAGTAGTTCGGGTCGCTGGGTCCCGTCACCAGGCCGTAGTAGATGAGGCCCACGCCCCAATGGGCGAGCACCCCACCGTCGACGCCGGCGTTGTAGGCCACGTCCGGTACGCCACGCGAGCCGCGCGGGATGCCCGACACGCCGAACTGGTAGAACGGCCGACTGTAGATCGTGGAGAAACCGCCGCCGCTGCAGCCCGCCTCATCGGTGGGCCAGCAGCCACTGTAGAGGTCAGACCAGGCGCGCTCCGAGCCATAGACGCCGTCGGCATCGGCCTGCAGGTTGGTCCCGCCGACGCCGGTGACCAGGGGATCCGAGGCGGGCGACGAGGCGCTCTGGAAGTAGTCGCTGTTGTCACAGGTCGGCTGCGCGGCACCATCGTCCCCGGACGAGGCGACGAGCGTGATGCCCTTGAGGGTCGCCAGCGCGAAGAGCGCGTGCTGCGCCTTCTCGATCTTGGGATCGACGCACGTCTCGCCCTCGCCGAAGCTCTGCGAGATCACATCGCCCAGGTTGTGGTACACGGCGTACTGGGTCGCCGCCAGGATGTCCGGATCCTCGTTCGACTTGGCCTCGACCAGCACGATCTTGGCGCCCGGGGCCACCGCGTGGGCCCACTGCACGTCGAGCGAGCTCTCAGCCGTCCAGCCGACCATGTTGCCGTCGTTGATGTCGAAGGCCGGCGTGCCCGGCATCTTGATGATGTTGAAGGTCGGGTCCGGCAAGCCGAACGTGGCGTCGAAGAGGGCCATGTCGGTCTGGATCAGGGGGTTGTCATACGCGTCGACGATGACGATCGTCCGTCCCTTGCCGGTGTCGCCCTTGGCGAGCAGCTTGTCGATCCCGTACGCAGCCTGGATCTGCTGCGGGCTGTAGCAGCGCGGTCCGAGGCCGGCGTCGAGCACGCGATCCTGGCAGCCGAAGAGGCTGGCTGCTGTCCGCGTGGCGGGCGTGTAGTGCGGGCCGCCGTTCATGACCGCGGGCACCAGCCCACCCCCGGCGAGCGCCGCCGCTGGGGCGACGACGGTCGAAGCCGGCAAGAGCAGTGTCAGGCCGGCGGCGAGGGACAGCAGTCGGCGCCGCAGCGAAGCACCTCGTGACTCGAGCATGTGGTGTGCACCCTCGTTGATGGAGCGGGACGATGGACGTGCTCACACGAACCGATCCGACCCAGCCATCACCCCCCTTCTGAGCAGGGCTGGCCTGCGCCTCGCCACGTCCGCGCCGCAGACGGCCAGCCTCCCCTTCCGGAACGATGACGGTACATGACCGGCGTGCCGTCGGGCCAGTCGTCAGCATGGCGTAGCGAGGCGCCCGGCCGGGCCCGAAGCGGCGAAGTGGTGCCGGGACGCACCACCCGACGGGCCCGGGATGCCTCCGCCTGACCCGGGTCAGGCGGAGGTAGCTTCCGTGGGGCGCTCGGCGGCGACGCGGCGGTCGTGCTCGCGGCCGGCCTCGCGACGCCGGTCGTGCAGGGAGAGCGTCCGCTTGCGCAGGCGGATCGAGGCGGGCGTCACCTCGACGAGCTCGTCCGCGGCGATGTACTCGATGGCCGCCTCGAGGGTCAGCTCGCGCGGCGGGGTGAGGCGCAGCGCCTCGTCATGGGCATGGGTGCGGATGTTGGTCAGCTTCTTCTCGCGGGTCGGGTTGACGTCCATGTCGCCCGGACGGCTGTTCTCGCCCACGATCATCCCCTCGTAGACCTCGACGCCTGGTCCGATGAACAGCTCCGCTCGCTCCTGGAGGCTGAACAGGGCGTAGGCGTTCGAGGTGCCCTGCCGATCCGCCACCAGGTCCCCGCTCGTGCGGTGAGCGACCTCGCCGGCCCATGGGCCGTAGCCCTCGCCGATCTGGTGCAGCAGCGCCGTGCCGCGCGTCTCGGTCAGCAACTGGCCGCGATAGCCGACCAGCCCGCGCACCGGGATGACGTACTCCATGCGCACTCGTCCGTCGGCGTCGGTGCTCATCTGCTCCAGGCGTGCCTGTCGCGTGGCCAGGGCCTGCTGCACCGCGCCGATGAAGTCGGGCGGGATGTCCACGGTGATCCGCTCGTACGGCTCCTGGACCTCGCCGCCCACGTCGTGGAGGATCACCTCCGGACGCGAGGCCTGCAGCTCGTACCCCTCGCGCCGCATCTGCTCGATCAGGACGGCCAGCTGCAGCTCACCCCGACCGCGCACCTCGAAGGTATCGGGCGAGGTCGTGTCGCGGATCTCGATGGCCACGTTGCCCAGCACCTCGCGCTCGAGGCGTGCCCGGATCTGGCGGCTGGTGACGAACCGTCCCTCGCGACCCGAGAGCGGCGAGGTATTGACGCCGAAGGTCATGGCCAGGGTGGGCTCGTCGACCTCCAGGCGAGGGAGTGGGCGAGGGTCGACCGGATCGGTGATCGTGTCGCCGATGGTCACCTCGGGGATCCCGGCCACCGCCACGATGTCGCCGGGGCTGGCCTCATCGATCTCGACGCGCTCGATGCCGCGGGCCGTCGTCAGGCTGGTGACGGTGCCCGTGAGCGTCTCCGTGCGCTCCGGCTCGACGCGGCCCTCGGGGGTCTCCGGCGCGGCGCGCTCGATGGCGATGCGCTGCCCGAGGCGCACGGTGCCGTTCCAGACGCGCCCGACGGCCATGCGGCCCACGTAGTCGTTCGCGGAGAGGTTCGTCACCAGCAGCTGCAGGGAGTGGCCGGGCTGGTACGTCGGGGCGGGCGTGTGGCGCACGAGCAGCTCGAAGAGCGGTCCCAGGTCGCGCCCGGGCACGGCCGGGTCAAGCGTGGCCGTGCCGGCCTTGGCGTCCGTGTAGACGATGGGGAAGTCGATCTGCTCGGCATCCGCGCCCAGCTCGATGAAGAGCTCGTAGATCGCATCCACGACCTCGCCCGGTCGGGCGTCGGCGCGGTCGATCTTGTTGACCGCTACGACCACCGGCAGGCGGCGCGCCATCGCCTTCTGCAGCACGTACCGCGTCTGGGGCAGCGGGCCTTCGGCCGCGTCCACGAGCAGCAGGACCGCGTCGACCAGGTTCAGCGAGCGCTCGACCTCGCCGCCGAAGTCGGCATGGCCGGGCGTGTCCACGATGTTGAGCCGCACGCCGCGGTAGTCGAGCGCGGTCTGCTTGGCCAGGATCGTGATGCCCTTCTCGCGCTCCAGGTCGCCCGAGTCGAGCACCCGCTCGACCACCGCCTGATTGGCCCGGAAGGCGCCGCTCTGGCGCAACAGCGCGTCGACCAGGGTGGTCTTTCCGTGGTCCACGTGGGCCACGATGGCGATGTCGCGCACGTCGTCGCGGGTCGCGAGGATGGCGGGGGCTGCGGGCGATGCGGCGCGCGCGGTCGAGGAGGGTGTCGTCATGTGGGGGCTCGATTGTCGCACAGGCGCCCCGCTCGCCCCATCCGGCCGTTAGCATCGG
>DATHCS010000072.1:0-4288 GCA_035319405.1 Candidatus Dormiibacterota bacterium
CGCGCCATGGCCACCGCCGCGGCCGTGTCGCCGCCGAAGGCCCGCCGGCCGGTGAGCATCTCGTAAAGCACCAGGCCGGTCGAGTAGATGTCGGAGGCGGGCGTCACGTCTTCCCCGCGCGCCTGCTCCGGGCTCATGTACTGGACGCTGCCGATGGTCGTGCCAGGCAGGGTCAGCTGGGCCTCGGAGAGGGCCCGCGCGATTCCGAAGTCGACGACCTTGACCTGTCCCGAGAGCGTTACCAGGATGTTGGAGGGCTTGATGTCGCGGTGGACGATGCCCCGCGCGTGGGCCGCCGCGAGCGCGTCGGCGACGTCCAGGGCGATGCGGGCGGAGGGGTTGACCGGCAGCGCACCCCGGTCGTGGAGGATGTGGGCGAGGTCCTGGCCATCGACCAGCTCCATCACGATGTAGGGGCTGCCATCGGGCTCCTCGCCCAGGTCGTAGACGCTGACGATGTCCGGGTGCGAGAGGCCGGCCGCCGCCGTGGCCTCCTGCCGGAAGCGGGCCACGAACGAGGCGTCGCGACCGTATTCCGACCGCAGCACCTTGACCGCCACGTCGCGGCCCAGCTGCTCGTCGCGGGCGCGCCAGATGGTGGCCATGCCGCCCTCGGCAAGGCGCTCCACCAGGCGGTAGCGACCCCCCAGGACCTGTCCCATCTCGGCCACGCTGTCCTCCTCGGGCCTCAACGCACGTCGAGGCCAGCCAGATAGCGCCGGAATTCAGGGCCGATGTCACTCCGGCCGAGCGCCAGCTCGACGGATGCGCGCAGCCAGCCCATCGTGGTGCCTGCATCGTAGCGGACGCCCTCGAACGCGTACGCGTAGACCTCCTGCTCGACCATGAGCGCCTGGATCGCATCGGTCAGCTGGATCTCGCCCCCAGCGCCGCGCGGCGTCTGCTCGAGCTTCTCGAAGATCTTGGGCGTCAGGACGTAGCGGCCGATGATGGCCAGGCTGCTCGGCGCACGCGCTGGCTCGGGCTTCTCGACCAGGCCCTGCACGCGGTAGAGGCGCGGGTCGCCGTGCTCGTCCGAGTCGAGCGCGACGGGGTCGATGACGCCGTACCGGCGGGTCTCATCCGGCGGCACGTCCATCACCGCCACCACCGAGCCGTGGGTCTGGTGGTAGGCGTGGATGAGCTGGCCGATGCACGGGCGCTCGGCGACCACGACGTCATCGGAGAGGATCACCGCGAACGGCTCGTGGCCGACCACCTCGCGAGCCATCAGCACGGCGTGGCCCAGCCCCAGCTGCTCCTTCTGGCGGACGTAGCTGACCTGCGCCAGCTCGCTGATGTGGCGCACCCGCCGCAGCATCTCGATGTCGCCGCGCTCCTCGAGCAGGTGCTCCAGCTCGTAGGAGGTGTCGAAGTGGTCCTCGATCGCCCGCTTCTGCGAGCTGGTGACGATGATGACCTGCTCGACGCCGGCCGCCACCGCTTCCTCGACCGCGTACTGGATGACCGGCTTGTCAACGAGCGGCAGCATCTCCTTCGGCTGCGCCTTGGTCGCGGGCAGGAAGCGGGTGCCCCAGCCGGCGGCGGGAAAGACGGCTTTGCGGACGCGCAAGCGGGACCTCGATGCGGCGGGTGGGTCGCTCGACCGTTGGCACGACCCGTGGGCAGGAACGGCGACCGGCGCGGGCGGCGTCGGGCGCGGGTCAGTATAGCCGCGCGTCCTCGGCGCTCTCGGTGCCAGGGCCTCGCAGCCGGGTAACGACCGCTCCCGCCGCCGCGGGTGGCCATGCCGTGGCGGCGGAGTCCGCCGCGGCCTCCGGTTCGGGCAGCGGGACCTCATGAGCGGCGGCCGGCTCGGGGATACGCTGCAGCAGGACCCCGGCGGCCAGCACGAGCGCGCCGCCGGCAACCTGCAACGGAAGCAGCGCCTCGCCCAGCAACAGCGCCGCGAGCGTCACGCCGACGACGGGCTCGAAGAGCATCAGGATGCCCGTTCGGACCCCGCCGATCCAGCGGATCGCGGTCAGGAAGCCCAGCGACGGCACGGCCGCCGCGAGGATCCCCGCGGTGAGGATGAGCGGGAGCGCCGCCGGCACCGCGAACGGCCCCGCAGCGGACGCCGGCTGTCCGACGAGCAACGCCAGCACGAAGTACGCCAGGCCGCCCGACAGCAGGATGGTCGTGGTGGCCTCTGCCGTCGGCACGGAGCGGTAGCCGCGCCGGCTGACGAGGACGTTGACGACCTGGGCCGAGGCCGCCAGCAGGGCGAGGGCGACGCCGAGCGCGTCGAGCTGGGCGCCCGCCACGTCGAGCTGGCCGACCAGCACGAGCACCATGCCCGTGCTCGCCAGGGCCAGGGCGAGGACCTTGCCGCGCCCCAGCGACTCGTGCTGGAAGACGGTCGTGGCCAGCGCGATGAGGGCCGGGTAGGTGTAGAAGCCGAGCAGGGCCAGGGCCACGCTGATGCGGTCAAAGGCGCTGAAGATGGCGAGGTTGAGGACCATGCTCGCGACGGCCGCGGTGGCGAGCATGGCCTGCTCCCGGCGAGGGATGCGCCGCAGATCGACGATCGTGCCACCCCGGCGTGCGCGCCAGGCGACGAAGAGGCCGAGCGCGAGGCCGCCGATCAAGGCCCGCCACATCGTGAACGCGAGCGGCGTCAGGCCGGCGGCATAGGCGTAGCGCGAGATCGGGCCCAGGGTCCCGAACAGCGCCGCCGACCCCAGCGCGATCAGCGAGCCCAGCAGCAGCTGGCGTCGGTGATCGGCGGACATCGTGCCCGATGGTAGCCGAGCGCGAGGTCGAGTCGGCTGCCCCGAGATCCGGCGCCGGGCCCTGCCCGATCGGGGCGGGTCAGGACGGCGAGCCGCGCTCCCGGCCCGCCCCTCGCAGCACGACGTGCGTGAAGGGGATGCGCACTTCCTGGAAGACCTCGGTCGAGACCAGGAAGCCCAGGAAGAGCAGGATCACGCCGAGGAACTTGAAGAGGTCGAACCAGGCCGTGCTGCCGAACCGGTTGAGCGTGTCGCCGAGGGTCGGGAAGAAGGCCCCGAGGGCGATCAGGAAGGTCGCCGGCACTCGGCTGTTGATGTGGCCGTGGGCGAAGGCATTCAGCGCCCCGGGGATCGAGGCGATGAAGTTGACCACGATGGCCACCGGTGAGATGGCCAGGTTGAAGAGGAACTGGTCGCCGGGCTGGTTCGGATCGAGCGAGTAGGCCAGCACTCGCCGCTTGGGCATGAACACGTACGTCGAGAAGGCCGCGCCGAGGAGGAGCGAGAAGGCGCCCGTCACGTTCATGAAGGGAGTCAGCAGCCGCAGCGAGGACGGGAACAGGTCGGCCACCGGGAGCCCCGTGCCCGGATCGACGGCATAGCCCGGAGGTGCCAGCGACGTCAGGACGGTGAGCACCAGCGCGAGGCCGCTCGCCCCGACCACCGCCACGGCCGCCAGCACGGGCCAGCGTTCGTTCTGGAAGTACGTCTCGACAGCGACCGCGACCGCCAGCACGCCGGCGGCGATGAAGTAGAGGATCGGCGTGCTGCCCGCGTCCACGTATACGTCGGGGAAGCGGCGCCAGGTGAGGAACGTGAAGAGGCCGGCCAGGAAGAGGCACAGCGCGAAGGCATACCCGAAGCGCGTCTTGCCCAGCAGGAAGGCGGTCCCCAGGCCCAGCCAGCCGGCCGTGAAGACGGCGCCGGTGAGGTACCAGGCCTTGTAGAGCGGCTCACTCCAGCCGCCGGCGGCGGCGAGCGCCTCGCAGCCGGCGGCCACCGCGTAGAAGAGCATGCCCAGCGCCCAGATCAGCTGGAAGCCGTGGCGCCGCACCCGCCACTGGTCGAGCAGCGCGAGGAAGAACACGAAGGCCAGCAGCGACGTCGCAGCGGGCAGCAGAAGCGTCGTGCTCACGTCCTGGGCACCCGCCGCGGCCGCTCAGGCCGCCACGAGCTCGTGGGCCTCGCGATGCACCCCGTCGCACAGCCCCCAACGCGGCGGTTCCCCGGGCAGCGGCACCGGCCGCATGATCTCGCGCACCTCGGAGAGGCGGCACAGGTAGTGGCCCTGGCGCCGCGCCCACGCGCGGAAGCAGGCCGGATCGCTGTGGAACTGGTGCGGGCCCGGATTGAGGCGAGCCGTGCGCGACCAGCTGTCGGGGACCTCCGCCGGCGCGATATCGAGCAGCGAGATCCGGAACGGCGTGATCGTGATGGGCGTCCCGCAGCCCTCGCAGACGATGGCATCCGTCTCCTCGAAGACGGTGGGGATGCGGATGCCCAGGATCTCGCGCCCGCGGAAGACGTTCGGCATGGCCCCGCGATTGTAGACG
>DATHCS010000073.1:0-7695 GCA_035319405.1 Candidatus Dormiibacterota bacterium
CGCGTCAGCCAGTAGCGGATCGCCCGCTGGCGCGGCGACAGTCGGTCCGTGAAGTCGTCGGCGACGGACACGATCCGGGGGCGCTACGCCCTGTCGCTTCCGGCGGGGAGGAGCCCACTGACGGCGTCCGGCATGGCCCGCCCGTCGATCCGCGCGTAGAGGTGGGCGACCCACGCGGTGATCTGGTCGGCGTCGTCGTCCATGCCCTGCAGCACCTGGTTCTCGACTTGCGTGGTCACGTAGCGGTGGCCGTGATGGGCCTCCACGTTGAGGTCGCCGACGGTGACCTTGTGCCAGCGGATCAGCTTGGCTGTCGCGCGTGGACCCTCCTGGGGGATGTTCACGCGCACGTTGCAGACGGCCAACCCGGCGTCGGTGGCGGCCATGATCTGGTAGCGAACCTGCCAGTCGTCGCCCCACAGCACGTACGCGATGGGGTCCTTCGTCGCCCCCACGCCGCGCAGCGCCGGCTCGAAGGCCGACGCCACTTTGTTGGTCATCACCTTCTGGCCGCGCGTGGTCTGTCGCCACTCGCTGAGTCGCATCCCGCCGATCCTCGTCTCCCTCCTCTGCCCGGCCGCGCTCGCCCGACCGTCCGTGACTGCGGGCCAAGCAGCCCCCCGAAAGGGGCTCCTGGGCTCGCAATGGCGAGCCTATCACGCGGTATCCTCCTCGCATGCCTGACGACACGCTTGCCCTGGCGTTGGTCAGCGAGGTCTTCGTGGGTCGCGGACGCGAGGAGCGGCTGGCCGAGCGCCTGGCCGAGGCCCGTGGACGCGGCGCGGACGTCGTCCTGCTCCCGGAGCTGCCCCTGGACCCGTGGGTGCCGGCGACGCCACTGGCTCGCGACGAGGACGCCGAGCCGCCCGAGGGACCACGCCACCGACTGCTGGCGGAGGCGGCTGCCCGGGCCGGCGTGGCCGTCGTCGGCGGCGCCATCGTGCGCGACCCCGAGAGCGGCCGGCGGCACGGCACGGCGCTCGTCTTCGACGCGCAGGGCCGGCACCTGGCCAGCTACGGGAAGCTGCACCTGCCCGAGGAACCCGGCTTCTGGGAGACCAGCCATTACGTCCCGGCGGAGCGGCCTCCGGAGCCGGTCAGCGGCCTGCCCCTATCCGTCGGTGTCCAGATCTGCTCCGACATCAACCGGCCCGAGGGCAGCCACCTGCTGGGCGCCCTGGGCGTCGAAGCGATCCTGGCGCCGCGCTCCAGCGAGTTGGCGACCTACGCGCGCTGGCGGCCGGTCTTCATCGCCAATGCGCTCACGAGCTGCGCCTACGTCGCGTCCGTCAACCGGCCCGATCCGGAGCAGGACGTGCTCATCGGGGGACCGTCGATCGCCGTCGATCCCAACGGCAAGGTTCTCGTGGAGACGACCGAGCGGCTCGCCATCGTGACGCTCGAACGGTCGGTCGTCGTGGCCGCACGGGCCGCGTATCCGGGCTACCTGCCCGTGCGAGCCCGGCTCTATGCCGACGCCTGGAGCGCCGTCGCCCAGCGCGACGGCTGAGGCGCGAGGAGGTCCCATGCGCATCGATCGCGGGTTCTTCGGCTGGGGTGTCTTCTTCATCGCCCTGGGGGCGGTCCCGCTGGCGGTCGACCTGGGCTGGGTCCAGGCGGATGCCGTCCGCGAGCTGTGGCGCCTCTGGCCGCTGCTCCTGGTCGGGATCGGCCTCGGACTGCTGCTGGCCCGCTCGCAGCTGGCGCTCATCGGCACGCTCATCATCTCGCTCACCTTCGGCCTCGCCATCGGCGGCCTGGTCTCAGGGGCCGGCGCTTTCCCGGTCGTGGGATGCGGCAGTGGCGAGCAGGCGGGCGGCCCCAGCAGCGGCACGCTGTCGGGCAACGCCACGATGAACGTCGACTGGGCCTGCGGCGGAGTGACCGTCCGTGACCAGCAGGGCACGGGCTGGCAGCTGAGCACGACCGGCGGCGCCGAGACTGCCGTGACCGCCAGCGACACGAGCGTCACCGTGAAGTCCGCGGGCTCCTTCCACTTCACCTCGCCCGGCGACCGCCAGCTGACGGTGCTCGTGCCTGGAGGCACCGTGCTCGGCCTGCAGGTGCACCAGGGGTTCGGGGACGGCACCGTCACGCTGTCCAGCGGCACCCTCTCCCGCTTCGAGACCAAAGTGTCGTTCGGTTCGGGGCACGTCGACGCGAGCGGCGCCAACCTGAGCGGCCTGCTGGACCTTTCCTTCGACTTCGGCTCGGGCGACGTGGCCCTGCCACTGGGGACGTACAGCGGCACCGTCCGCTCGAGCTTCGGCAGCCTCAACATGTGCGCCCCGGCGTCGCTGGGCGTGCGCATCAGCGCCAGCGCCGGGTTCGGCTCGAGCAACTTCTCGCCCGACTTCACCGAGGTCAATGGCGCCTGGCAGTCGAGCGACTACGGCACGGCGCCCAACCGAGCCGACCTGACCGTGAGCACGTCGTTCGGGTCGTTCAACATGTCCCGCTGCAGCTGAGGAGGCAGAAGACCATGACCGAACCCACCACCCCGCCCCCCGGCGGGCAGGGGGGCTGGACGCCGCCCGGCGGCCAGGCACCGAGCGGCTGGACGGCTCCGTCCGGGACGCCCCCGACGCAGGCACCGACCCAGACGCCCGGCACGGAATGGCAGCAGGGCTGGGAGCGCCACCGCCACGAAGGCCGCAGCGGGGCGATCATCGGCGGCCTGATCCTGGTGTCGCTGGGCGCGATCTTCCTGCTCGATGAGTTCGTGCCGGGCTTCGAGATCGGGCGGCTCTGGCCGCTCATCCTGGTCGCCATCGGCGTGGCCCTGCTCGTGGGCGCCTTCCTGCGCCGAGCGTGACCCGGAGCCGGTCACTGACCGGCGGCGAGGCGGTCGTCGAGGCCCTCGTCGCGGGGGGCGTGCGCCTCGCCTTCACGGTGCCCGGGGAGTCCTTCCTGGGTGTCCTCGACGCGCTCCACGACGCGCCGATCCGGACCGTCGCCACGCGCCACGAGGGCGGCGCGGCCTTCATGGCCGAGGCGGTGGGCCAGTTCACCGGGAGCCCCGCGGCGTGCCTTGCCACGCGAGCGGTGGGCGCCGCGAACCTTTCGATCGGCCTGCACACGGCACGCGCGGATTCGACGCCCCTCATCGCGCTGGTGGGCCAGGTCCCTCGCGCGTTCCGCGGCCGCGAGGCCTTCCAGGAGGTCGACCAGGTCGAGACGTTCGGCCGCCTCTGCAAGGCCGCCGCGGAGGTCCGTGACGTGGGCCAGGCAGGTCCCGAAACCGCGCGCCTGCTGGCGATTGCCACCGGCGGTCGGCCGGGCCCCGTGCTGCTGGCGCTGCCCGAGGACCTGCTGGAGGAGACCGTGGCGGTCCCTCCCCCGCCCGACCGGGGCGCCCGGGAGCCGGCCCTTCCCCCACCGAGGCCGCCGGACGCCGCCGGCGTGCGCGGCGTGCTGACCGAGCTCGCCGCGGCCTCGGCGCCGCTGATCGTCTGCGGGGCCGGGGTCCGTCGGAGTGGCGCGACGGAGGCCCTGCATGCCCTCGCGGAGGCGGCCCTGGTGCCCGTCGTGACCGCCTGGCGGCGACCCGACAGCTTCGATAACGAACATCCGTTCTATCTTGGCATGACCGGACTGGGCGCGGCCCCGAGCGTGCGCGAGCGACTGGAGCGAGCCGACGTGGTACTCGCCCTGGGCACGCGGCTCAACGAGATCGCCACCTTCGACTACGCCCTCCCTGGCCCCGCCGCGCGCCTGCTGCAGGTCGACCTCGAGCCTGGCTTCCCGGGCGATCGGCGCCAGCCCGACCTGGCGATCGCGGCTGACGCGGGGGCCTTCCTGCGCCTGGCGCTCGACGCCCTCGCGAAGGAGCCCGACGCCCTGGGCCCGCGCGAGCCCGAGGCACGGCGGCGCGCCATCGCGGCCGACCGGACGGCCTACGTCGCCGCCAGCACGCCGCCGCAGCGGCCGGCGGGGAGGCCCGTGGATCCGGCGGCCGTGGTCCGTGCCGTGAACGAGCTGCTCCCGGCAGACGCGGTCGTCACCACGGACGCGGGCAACTTCGGCGGCTGGTACACGCGCTACCTGCGAGTGGGCCCCGGACAGCGGTTCCTGGGCCCCACCTCGGGTGCCATGGGCTATGCGCTGCCGGCCGCCATCGGCGCGTCGGTCGCGGAGCCCGGTCGCCCGGTCGTCGCCCTCGCCGGCGACGGCGGCTTCGCCATGCTCATGGCGGAGCTGGAGACGGCCGTGCGCGAGCGGGTGCGCGTGGCGGTCCTCGTGCACGACAACAGCATGTACGGCACGATTCGCGCCTACCAGGAGCGGCGCCATCCCGGCCGGGTCGTGGCGACCGAGCTCGGCGCCATGGACTTCGCGGCCGTCGCCGAGGCCTGCGGCGCGCGGGCGCTGCGAGTCGAGCGGGACGCTGACGTGGCGCCGGCCCTCGCCGACGCCTTCGCCGCGGACGGGGTGACGGTGGTGCACCTGCAGCTCGATCGGCGGCGATTGTCGGTGGACCTCACCATCGAGAGCGACTGAGCCGGGGTGGCGCCGGAGCGCGACGGGCCCGGGCCCGGTCGGGCGGAGCGCGCCAGGCTGGATCGCGGCGGCGTTCGGCGCGTTACGATCGTGGTGTGACGGCGGCAGAGGCGCCTCCCCTTCCCGGCCGCGTCTTCCGGCGGGCCCTCGATCGAGAGCTGCCGGCCGCCGCGCGCGCCGAGGGCTGCACGATCTGGGACGGCGACGGCCGTGCCTACCTCGACGCCGCCGGTGGGGCGATCGTCGTCGGCGTCGGCCACGGCCGGCAGTCGGTCGTGCAGGCCATGACCGAGCAGGCCGGGCGCATCGCGTATGCGCACGGGACGGCCTTCACCAGCGCCGCGCTGGAGGCCTACGCGGCCCGCGTCGGGCCGCACCTGCCGCTCGAGGAGCCCGCGATCTACCCGGTGAGCGGTGGCTCGGAGGCGACCGAGACCGCCCTCAAGATGGCCCGCGCGTACCACCTGGCCCGGGGCCAGCGGGAGCGCTGGGTCGTCGTCGCCCGCTGGGGCTCCTACCACGGCAACACGCTGGGCGCCCTCGACCTCTCGGGCCGCAAGCCGCTACGGCGGCCGTACGAGGGCTGGCTGGGCCGCTTCCGTCACGTCAGCGCCGCCTACCCCTACCGCGCCGGCTACCCGGACGCCCAGGCCATGGGCACCGCCGCGGAGCTGGCCGGTGAGCTGGAGCAGCTGTTCGAGCGGGCCGAGCCCGACTCCGTCTGCGCCTTCGTGGCCGAGCCGATCGTCGGCGCGACACTGGGCGCGGTCGCCCCGCCCGAGGGGTACTGGCCCGCCATCGCCGAGGTCTGCCGCCGCTACGGCGTGCTGCTCATCGCCGACGAAGTGATGACCGGGTTCGGGCGCACGGGACGCTGGTTCGGCATGGACCACTTCGGGGTCCGCCCCGACATCGTCATCGCGGCCAAGGGCGCCACCTCCGGGTACGCGCCATTCGGGTTCGCGGCGGCCAGCGGCGAGGTCTTCGAAACCATCCGCGCCGGGGGCGCGTTCACCCATGGCTTCACCTTCAGCCACTCACCGGTCGGAGCGGCGGCCGCGGCGGCGGTGCTGGACATCCTCGAGCGCGAACGCCTCGTGGAGGCGAGCGCGACCAGCGGCGCCCGGCTGCTGGGCCTGCTGCGAACTGGCCTCGGCGAGCACCCCAACGTGGGTGATATCCGGGGACTTGGACTGCTGCTCGCCGTCGAGCTCGTGGCCGACCGCGCCACGCGCGACCCCTTCCCCCGATCGATGCGCCTGACGGAGGCCGTCGTCTCTGCCGCACGCGACCGCGGACTGCTGCTCTACTCGGGGACGGGCGCCGCGAACGGGCAGGACGGGGACGTGATCCTGCTGGGGCCGCCCTTTGTCATCAGCGAGGCCGAGATGGAGCGCGCCGTCGACCTGCTCGGGGCGGCGCTCGAGGCCGCGCTGGCCGAAGCCGGCCGCCCGGACGCCATGTAAGCCGCTCGCAGGAGGGTCACGCCGTGTGCTACGAGCCCCAGGATCGACCGCCGATCCCGCCCATGGCCGGCGGAAGCGTGGCCGGCAGCCGCCTGGAGCTGCACGGCGCCGACGGGAACCGCTACGCAGCCTACGAGGCGCGCGCCGGCACGACCCCGGCTGCGTCCGCGATGCTCATCCTGCCGGACGTGCGCGGGCTGCACCCCTTCTACGAGGAGCTGGCCCTGCGCTTCGGCGAGGCGGGGATCGACGCGCTGGCCATCGACTACTTCGGGCGCACGGCCGGCACGGCGATGCGGGGCGACGACTTCCCGCACATGGACCACGTCGCCCAGGTCTCCTGGCAGGGCCTCGCCGCCGACATCAGCGCGGGTGCCCGCTATCTCGCCGGTCCCGGCACGCCGGGAGCCGGGCGACCGCTCTTCTCCATCGGCTTCTGCTTCGGCGGCCGACTGAGCTTCCTCTGCGCCACGCTGCACGAACCGCCGTTCGCCGGCGTGATCGGCTTCTACGGCTGGCCCACGGGCGCTTCGCGGGGCGACGTGCCTGCGCCGGCGGAGCGGGCCCACGAGATGCGCGGCGCCCTGCTGGGCATCTTCGGGGGAGCGGACCAGGGCATCACGCCTGACATCGTCCAGGCCTTCGAGCGGGAGCTGGCGCACGAGGGCGTGCGCCACGAGCTGGTGACCTACCCCGGGGCGCCGCACAGCTTCTTCGATCGCAAGGCGACCGAGTTCCAGGACGCCTCCTACGACGCCTGGCACCGCGTCCTCGACTTCATCCGCCAGCGCAGCGCCTGAGGCCCGTGGCCGCCGCCGAGCCGACCCTGCTGCTGCTGTCCGGAGCCGGCCTCGTTGGTGGGGCAGCCCTCGTCGCGCGCGGCATGGCCCTGTGGCGAGGGCGCGAGCAAGTGGCGGATATCGCCAGCGCCAAGGTCAGCGCGCTCGCGGCGGGGGAGGCCCGCCTGAGCGGCACGGCGCAGCCGGTCGTGCTGACGCTCGTGTCGCCACTCCAGAGCCGGCCCTGCCTCTACTATCGGGCCCGGGTCACGGAGCGGCGCGGGCGGGACGAGGTCACCGTGTTCGACGAGGAACGGGCGGTCGGCTTCGCCCTCGACGACGGCAGTGGCACGATCCGCGTGCTGCCGCGCGACGCCCACTGGGAGGTCGAGTGGACCTGGCAGGGCTCGACCAGCATGCTGGGTGACGATCCGCCCGACCTGGACGTCAACCGCGGCAGCCGGGTGGCGGACCTAGCCCTCGATCGAGAGGCACAGGCGCAGGCGTTGTTGACCGTCCAGGCGCCCCGCGACGCGGATCCACTGGATGCGCCGGGCGGCGGTTCGTGGGGCGGCCTGGGGGGGAGCATGGGCGGACGCCGCTACCGCGAGGCGCGGCTGGAACCCGGCGCCACAGTCACGATCATCGGCAGTGCCTTGCCCTACCGCGACGTGGCCGACCCCGCCACGGCCGACCTCTACGACCCCACCATCGCCCTGAGCGACCCCGAGGTGGCGGCCGACCTCGACGCCGCCCGGGCGGCCGGCAGCCTGGCCGAAGATCCGGCCGAGGCCTGGGGCAACGCCGCCATCCCCGGTTTCGGCATCGGGCGCCCCACCCGCCCACCGCAGCTCGACCCGCAGGCGCGGCCCGAGGCCGTCGTGGCCGACGCCCACGCCGAGGAGGCGGCCTCGGCAGCGCGCTTCGAGATCGTCCCCGACGCGCTGGTG
>DATHCS010000074.1:0-5160 GCA_035319405.1 Candidatus Dormiibacterota bacterium
GGCCCTCGCGTACCGTCCGGGCGCGCCCGAACTCGAAGCGGTAGCCCTCGTCGAAGAGGCGCTGTGTCGCGTCGCGCACCAGGCGCACGTAGACCGGCCCCTCGTGCGCCGCGGTCCAGCGCAGGACCTCGCGCGCCTCGACGTCGTCTGCCGGGGAGAGCGTGATCATGCCCGGCATGGCCCGCATGATGGCCACGTCGTCGACGATCTGGTGGGTCTTGCCGGCCATGCCCGTGAAGAGGCCCGCGTAGCCCGGCGTGATCTTGACGTTGAGGCCGGTCTGCGCGATGAGCACGCGCACCTGGTCCAGCGGCCGCACCACCGCGAACGAGACGAAGGTGCTGATGAAGGGCACCAGCCCCATCGTCGCCAGGCCTGCCGCGACGCCCAGCATGTTCTGCTCGGCGATGCCCATGGGCAGGTAGCGCTCGGGGTGGGCCTTCTCGAAGATGTCGGCCTTGGTCGAGCTGCCCAGGTCGGCATCGAGCATCACGATCCGGGGGTCCTCGTCCGCCAGCTCGGCGACGGTCTCCCCGAAGACCTCGCGCATGGGGCGGCCCATGGGCAGGCTCATCGTCCATCCCCTGAGGTCGCCGCGGTGTCCTCGGGGGGCTCGCCGAGCTCGGCCATGGCCGTGGCGAACTCCTCGGGCGTGAGGATCCGCGTGTGCCAGTAGAAGCGGTCCTCCATGAAGGAGACGCCCTGGCCCTTGGTGGTGTGCGCGATGACGACGGCCGGCCGGCCACCGGGCCGCGCGGCGTCCTCGAGGACCGGCACGAGGGCGGCCATGTCATGGCCGTCCGTCTCCAGGACTCGCCAGCCGAAGGCGCCCCACTTGGCCGCCAGCTCGCCGGGAGCCTCCGGCGGGAGACGCACCTCGGGTCGCTCTCCTGGCCAGCCGTACTGCTGCAGCCGGTTGTGGTCGACGATCGCCACCAGGTTGTCGAGGCCGTAGCGGGCGGCCACGAAGGCTGCCTCCCAGACCTCCCCCTCCTGGCACTCCCCGTCACCGAGCATCACGAAGGTTCGCACGGCCTGGTTCGTAAGGCGCGCCCCGAGGGCGATCCCCACCCCGGCCGAGATGCCCATGCCCAGCGAGCCCGTCGACATGTCGAGCCCCGGCAGGAGGCGCATGTCGGGGTGGCCCTGGAGGCGCGAGTCGATGGCGTCGAATGTGGCCAGCTCGGACACCGGGAAGTAGCCTCGCAACGCCATCGTGGCGTACAGCCCGATCGCCGAATGGCCCTTGGACAGGATGAAGCGGTCGCGCGCCGGCCAGGCCGGTTCCTCCGGCCGCACGCGCATCACGTGGAAGTAGAGCGCCGCCAGCAGGTCGGCCGCCGAGAGGGGACCGCCCAGGTGGCCGCCGCGCGCGTGGTTCACGGCCCGCACGACCTCGACACGGATGCGCCGCGCGGCCTCCTCCAGGCGGGCGATCTCTGCGGCATCCGCCGCGCTGGGCGACCGAGTCCCGGTCATGCGGGGCGGCGCTCGTAGGAGCCCGGCACCACCGGCGGCGAGAAGAGGCACACCAGCTCGAGCGGCCCCGGGCCGTCCGACTCGGTGGCGTGGAAGGTACCCACGGGGATGAAGACCGAGACGCCCGGCTCCAGCTCCGCCGTCGCCTCTGCCGTCACCAGGCGACCGTGGCCGGCGGTGACGTAGATGGTCTCCTCCTCGCGGTCATGCACGTGTCCTGCCGGATGCGATCCCGGCGGGAAGATCGAGACGCCCACCGACACGTTGCGGGCCGGGCTGTTCTCGGGCCCGATGTAGAGCAGCCAGTCGCGGCCCGGCAGGTTGAAGACCGTGGCCTCCTGGCGTGTCACGCGCTTGATCATGACGGTACCTCGCAGGGTGTCCGGCCGGCGCCTGCCGGCCGGACACCAGGCTCGACTAGCTGTTGCCCGGGAAGACCAGGCTGAGGGCCGCCTTGCGGCCCGGCTCGGGCCACCGCTCGGTGACCATCTTCTGCTGCGTGAAGAAGCGCACGCCGTCCTCGCCGCGCATGGCCAGGTCGCCGATGGCCGACTGCCTGGCGCCCCCGAAGCTGAGGTATCCGGCGGGCACCGGGATGGGCACGTTGATGCCGATCATCGGCACCGTCACCTCGAGCTTGAAGCGCCTCGCGGCGCCGCCGTCGGTGGTGAAGATGGCCGTCCCGTTGGCGTACTTGTGGGCGTTCACCAGCGCCAGGGCCTCATCGTACGTGGCAGCGCGGACCATGCCCAGCACGGGCCCGAAGATCTCCTCCTGGTAGATCGCCATCTCCGGCGTCACGTGGTCGAAGAGGCTCACGCCGAGGAAGAAGCCGTCGGGGTGCTCGGGGTGATGGAAGGGCCGTCCGTCCACGACCAGCTCGGCACCCTCGGCGACGCCGCGCTCGATCCATTCGACGATCGAGGCGCGGTGTTCGGCCGAGTAGATCGGGCCCATGTCCATGCCGGGCTCGATGCCCGGGCCGACCTTGAGCCCCGCGATGCGCTCCAGCATCAGCGGCCGTAACCGATCGGCCGTCTCGCCGACGGCGATGACCAGCGTCTGCGCCATGCAGCGCTCGCCCGCCGAGCCGTAGCCCGAGGCCACGGCCGCGTCCGCGGTCAGCTCCATGTCGGCGTCGGGCAGCACGATCATCGCGTTCTTGGCCGACGTGTAGCTGCCCACCCGCTTGCCCAGGCGGGTGCCCGTCTCGTAGACGTAGCGACCGACCGCGGTCGAGCCGACGAATTGGATCGCGTCGACGTCGGGATGCTCGACCAGCGCGGCGACGGCCTCGCGTCCGCCGTAGACGATGTTGAAGACGCCGTCCGGCAGGCCCGCCTGCTGCCACAGCTCCGCCTGCAGCTGGGTGGCGCCGGGGGTATGCGAGGAGGGCTTCCAGACGAACGTGTTGCCGCAGGCCAGGGCGATGGGGTAGATCCACATGGGCACCATGGCCGGGAAGTTGAAGGGCGTGATGCCGACCGCCACGCCCAGCGGCTGGCGCAGCGTGAACGCGTCGACGTTGGTCGAGACGTTGGGTGTGTTGAGCCCCGCCAGGTGGACCGGCAGGCCGCAGGCGAACTCGATCGTCTCCACCCCCCGCGTCACCTCGGCGAGCGCATCGGGGAAGGTCTTGCCGTGGTCTCGCGTGATCAGCGCGGCCAGCTCCTCGCGGTGGCGCCAGACGAGTTCCCGGTAGGCGAAGAAGATCTGGCTGCGCGCGATGAGCGGCAGGTCGCGCCAGGCGGGAAACGCCCGACGGGCCGCGCGCACGGCGGCGTCGACCTCGGCCGCTCCGCCGCGCGGCACGCGCGCGATGACCTGCCCCGTGGCGGGGTCGAAGACCGGGCCGGTCTGTTCGGGCAGGACCTCGACCGGGTGACCGTCAATCCAGTGCGACAGGATGGGCAGGGTCGGGGCGGTGGTCGCCGCGGCGACCGGCGCGTCGGTGGTCATGGTCGGAGCCTCCTGGGTGGGGTGCGGGGCCGGCCGCGCATGGGTCAGGCGCCCCGCAGGTCGGGGTTCGGCAGCATCACCTCGCGGATCATGCCGAGCAGGTCGTGGTAGGCGGTGATGAAGCTGCGCAGGGTGCGCACGGTCGCGCCGTAGCCGTCGAATGCTTCGGTGGTGAGGCCGCCGGGCTCGTAGGCACGCCGGAAGTCCGGCAGCCGCTCGCAGAGCTCGTCGAGGATCGCCGGGTCGACCGGCACGTCGATGCGCGGCCGCGGGTCGATGCCGCTGGCCTCGAAGCGGAGCTGCCAGGCGTGGGGGATGGTCAGGATCACGTCGCCCCCCACGAGCTCTGTCCAGTGCAGGCGATGGCGGAAGGCGGCCGCCAGCAGGCGCGCACGATAGCCACGGGCCTGGAACAGCTCGTAGGCTCGCTTGAAGACGGCGATGCCGGCCCAGTCGAGGGCGTTCGGGTCGACCGCCAGCCCGTCCCGCTCGACGATCGCCTTCAGCCAGTCGTCGAGCCGCCCGATCATCAGCACGCAGACGGGGGCCATCGCGGCGGTCTCGCCGCCGTCCGCCTCGTGGCGTCGCAAACCGCGCTCGACCGCCTCCGCCGAGGCCATCGCCTGGGCCACGGTGAAGCTGACCGTGGCGGTGATCGTGACCCCTCGCGCCGTGGCCTCCTCGAGGGCCTCCAGCCCAGCCGCCGTGACCGGGAACTTGACCTGGATGTTCGGCGCCAGCCCGGCCAGGTGGAGCGACTGCTCGACCATGCGGGCCGGATCGCGGTAGCGGGTCGGGTCGATCTGGACCGAGAGCCGGCCCTTGCGGCCGCGCTCCCGCTCGAAGATCGGCTGGAGCACGGCCGCGCCTCGCGTCACCATCTCCTCGGTCACCGCCCAGGCCAGCTCGGCCTCGCTCCAGGTCGGGTGCCCGGCGAGCAGCTCGCGCGTGCGTGGAAGCCAGCGGGCCTGCTCCTTGCGCAGCACCTCGAGCACGATGGCCGGGTTCGACGTGGCGCCGGTGGCTCCTCGCTCCACCGCGTAGGTGAGCTCCTCGACCGAGCACGAGTCGTTCCAGTAGTCGGTCGGGGTCCCGGTCACAGTGCGCCGCAGCGGGCTGTCGAGGATGGTCGCGGGCATGTCGATGGGTGGCCTCCGACGCTCGGGGCGCGCTCGCGCCGGGCCTATGATCGATTATCGATGCCGACCTTCAAGCGGCCATACGGCACTCGAATCCGGGCCGTTCGATGCTCGACTGTCGGGACCTCCCTGCGGACCATCGATTATCGAGTGTCCAGGCGCTGGGGACCCCAGTTTGGCCCGTGTCCGTGTGCAACGGGAACATCGCAGTTGGAGGCTAGGCCGTGACACTGAAGGAAGAGGTGCTTGGGCAGTTCCTGGGGGACGAGGCGTTCCCCGTGACCTGGGCGTCTGAGGCCGAGAAGGAGCTCTTCTGGGTCTACGACGACCTCCATTGTCCGCATCCCCTCAGCCCCATGTACGAGGACATCGGCGGCTGGTGGATGACCTGTGACCACATGTTCCGGCGCTTCGGGACGCCCTTCGCGAGCGACTGGATCGCCAAGAACGTGAATGGCTACCTGTACACCGCGGCCGTGCCCGCCGAGGCCGACGCCGCGATCGATGCCATGGAGTACGGCGCCCGCTACGGGGCGCGCGTGCCGCTTGATCCCGACTATCCCAAGAAGATCGGGACGTACCT
>DATHCS010000075.1:0-4913 GCA_035319405.1 Candidatus Dormiibacterota bacterium
ACGACATCATCTTCTTCTGGGTGGCCCGCATGATGATGCTGGGCGAGTGGCTGACCGGCGAGACGCCCTTCGAGACGGTGTACCTCTCCGGTCTCGTCCGCGACCCCTACGGCGCCAAGATGTCCAAGACCGCCGGCAACGTGGTGGACCCCCTGGCGGTCATCGACGAGCTCGGCGCGGACAGCCTGCGCTTCGCCCTCGTCAACGGCGTCGCTCCCGGGGCGGACCTGCGGCTGGGCCGAACGAAGCTGGAGGGCGCGCGGAACTTCGCCAACAAGCTGTGGAACGCCGCCCGGTTCGTGCAGGGGGCGCGGCCGGGGGAGGTGCTCGCGACGGCACCGCTCGAGCTGCCCGCCGCGGCCGAGCTCGGCCCGGCCGAACACTGGATCCTCGCGGAGTGCGCGGAGACGATCGAGGCGGTCTCGGCCGCGTATGGCTCGCTCCAGCTCGGCGAGGCGACCCGTCGACTCCACGAGGCGATCTGGAGCACGTACTGCGACTGGTACCTCGAGCTGGCCAAGGCGACGCTGGCCGACCCTGCCGCGAGTCCGGTCGCGCGACGGGCGACCTGGCAGACGCTGGCCTGGGTCCTCGACCGGTACCTGCGCCTGTTGCATCCAGTCATGCCCTTCGTCACCGAGGCGATCTGGAGCCGCCTGCCTCACGCCACGGGCGATCCCGAGCTGCTCATCGTGGCTTCCTGGCCCGACGCGGGCGCCGAGCGCGCGATGGCCGATCCGCATCAGGCGGCCGTGGTGGCGGAGCTGCTCGACCTCGTGCGCGGCATCCGCAATGCACGCGCCGAGGCTGGCATCGGCGCCGGGGAGTGGCTGGCCGCCGAGCTGGCCCTGCCGGAGGGTGGGGCGCGGGCGGCCTACGCGGCCATGGAAGGGCCGATCGGGCGCCTGGGCCGGCTCCGGCCCGTGGTCCTCGCCGAGCCCGCCAAGGCGGGCTCAGCCGCGAGCGGTGAAGGCACCGGCCGGCTCCACGTGCTGGCAGGCCGCATGAGCGCGGATCTCGAACGGGGCACGGCCGATCTCGACCGCGAGCGAGCGCGGCTCGAGCGCGAGCTGGCGGAGGCGCGCCGGCTGCTGGCGGCCGCGGAGGCGCGACTCGGGGACTCGGCCTTCGCGGCCAAGGCGCCGGCGGTCGTCGTCGAAGGCGCCCGCGAACGGGCCGCGGAGCTGCGGGAGCGCGTGGCCCGGCTCGAGGGCCGCCTGGCCTGACCCTAGGGCACAACCAGGTGGACGGGGTTGCCTCGCAGGCTCACCTGCCAGGTCGTCAGGTCGAAGGCGTTGTCCGACGTGCTACCGCCCATGTCGTACTCGATCTTCCACCAGCCGCCCCCCGGCTCCCCGGGCGGTGTCGGGGCGTTGTACGTGGTGGGCAGCGGGATCGTGATGGTCACCCAGCAGCCGTTGAAGACGCTCGAGCCGCCGGTGTTGGTGGTGACCGAGGTCACGTGGCTCCCCGAGCGGCCGTTGCAGTTGGCGGCGGCCGAGTTGGTCGTGCCGCGTTGCGAGGTCCACGAGAACGTGGCGGGCGTGTAGCCGCTGCTGGTCGGCTGCAGGATGCGCAGCGCCGCCGAGAGGTTCCCGGTGTCGCCGGGATCCCACAGGTTGATCATCATGGTCTTGCCGGCGTGGATCCTGTCGATCTGGGCCAGGTAAAAGATCGAGGCGCCGCCGCCATCGAGCGGTGAGAAGGCTTCCATCGTGCCCACGCCGTAGATGCGGGGCAGCCCGCCCGTCGCCCGGCCCCACAGCGCGAAGCTGTTGTGGCCGTCGGCGTTGTTCTGGTCGTTGGGCGAGGCCGAATCGGTGGTCGTCGTGTGGAGGCGGTAGATCTTGCCGCCCTGCAGGCCGCTGGCGATGCGCCACCAGCGCAGGTGCCAGTAGCGGCCGTCGTTCTGGTTGCTCGTGGCGCCGACCGAGCAGTCGCCGACGCCCGACGGCGGGCCCCCGTCGTAGAGGTCGGCGTCCGCGGCCTGGATGCGCCGGAAGAGGTTGCCCGAGCTGGCGACCAGCGTGTCGTCGCCCTCGTCCTGGGTCAGCTTCGTGTCGTACAGGTCGTAGAAGGCACTCGTGGCCGCGTTGCCGCTGAACCAGCGGTCACCGGTGCCGTACTGGCCGCTGCCGTCGCTGCCGCAGAAGACTGGGTCGTAGATCCACAGCTCGCCGTTGCTGGTACCTGCGGGCATCTCGACGTCGTACTCGTAGAACGAGTTGGGAGCGTAGTTGGGGTTGCTGGTGAACGGGCTGCGGTCGTCGTACCTGGGCAGGAAGGCGTCGCCGTTCACGTTCTCGGCGCCCTGGTTGATCATGGTGCCCCAGAAGCCCTGCGGCGCCAGCGCGCTGCCGTAGGGGTCCCTCAGGTCCGAGTCGGGCGTGAAGGTCGTGCTCGTGGTGTGGTAGGCCACCTCGACCTGCACCTGATCGACGGAGGTGGTGTGCCCGCCGCAGGTGCCGCCGTCGGTGACGCGCACCACGAAGTTCGCGTCGCTGAACTGGCTCGCCGTCCAGCTGCGGCCCCACAGGTCGGTCGGGTCGCCGGCGCTGCGCACCTGGTCGGTCGTGGTTAGGTTGCTGATCGTGTCGCTCGATGTCCAGCTCCCCCCGTCGTTCCAGGAAAGGGCCACCTGAAGATCGCAGCCCGCCGGCGACGACTTGGCCTCGATGTCGACCTGGATGCCGTCGAAGATGACCCCGCCGGGGAAGCCGGTCAGCCTGAAGTCGTCCCATCCCTGCTGGGCGCCGGTGGTGTTGACGGTGGCGTAGACGTTGTCGCTGGCCCAGCCGTTGCCGGGGTTGGTCCAGTTGTTGGGGCTGTGGTTGGCGGTCGGAGCGGCCGGGCCCATCACGCCCGGGTGGTCGGTGGAGGTGGTGATGCCGCCGCCGGGATGACGGACCTTGCCGAAGACGCCGTAGTAGTTCTGGGGGCTGCCCATGGGCACAGGCAGCACGTACTCGGCCTTGCTCGAGCGGGTGGCGGTGATGGTGTTGATCCCGAACAGCCGCATGAAGAAGGTGTTGACCGGGGCGGACAGCGTGACGTCCATCTGGCGCGGGTTCGAGCCGTCCTGGGTCGGGGTCACGACGACCCCGCCCACGCCGTTGCGGTAGCCGTTCTTGACCGCCTCGGCGCGCGCCACGGTGACCCCCTGCGAGACGTTGCCGGGTAGCCAGACCACGCCGGCCAGGGCGGCCGCGTCGGCGGCACGCTGCACCTTGAGGGAGTTGCTCCAGTACCAGGAGACGTCGACGACGATGGCCAGGATGGCCACGAAGAGGACGATCGAGGCGGCGAAGACCGCCAGCACCTGGCCGCGTTGGCGGTGATCCGGGTCGTCGGCAGGCGACGGGGTCGAGGACGAAGCAGGGGCGGGCAGCCCCAGTGACTCGGGCATCGCAGGGACTCTCGGTGATGACCGCGACTGGCGGCGGTGGGCACGCGAGAGGGTACGTCAGTACTCCTTGCGATGGACCTTTCGTACCAGGCTTCGGAGGCCTTTCCGGTGCGCTCCGGCACCAAACGGCGGGCCTGGCCGTAACAAGGCGTTGCGCCCCGTCGCCGGGCGCGTGGCGGGATCGCGAATCGAAGCGGCCGGGCCCGTGCTGGCCCGGCCGCTCACCGTTGCGCTCTCGTCGTGCCGCCGCTGACGGGCTAGGGCACGACGAGGTGCACCGGGTTGCCGATCAGGTCCACCTGGAAGGTGGTCAGGTCCACGGCGCTGCTGGAGGAGCTGCCGCCCATGTCGTACTCGATCTTCCACCAGCCGCCGCCATGGGTCTCACCGGGCGGCGTCGGCGCGTCGTAGGTGCCCGGCAGCGGGATGGTGATGATCAGCCAGCAGCCGTTGAAGGTTCCGGTCGTCGAGCCGACGTTCGTCGTCACGGAGGTCACATTGGTGCCCGAGCCGGTGCACGACTGGCCGCTCGAGTTGACCTTCTGGGCAGTCCACGAGAAGGTCGAAGGCGTGTAGCCGGTGACGGTCGGCTGCAGGATCTTGAGGCTGGCGGGGAGGGGATTCGTGTCACCCGGGTCCCACAGGCGGACGCGCATCGTCTTGCCCGCGTGCACGGCCTCGATCTGGGCCAGGTAGAAGATCGACGCGCCACCGCCAGGCAGCGGCTCGAAGGTCTCCATGGCGCCCACGCCGTAGACCCGCGGCGTGCCGCCGCTGGCCGTCGACCACAGCGCGAAGCTGTTGTGGCCGTCCGCGTTGAGCTGTGCGGAGGCGTTGTTGGGGTCGGTGCTCGAGATGTGCAGTCGGTAGATCTTGCCGCCCTGCAGGGTCGCCGGGATCTCATACCAGCGCAGGTGGCAGTCGATGCCGCTCGTCAGGCTCGCCGTGCACTGCGTCCCGAAGCCATCCGGGGCCGGATCCCCCTGGCCGGCCGTGACCGTGGCGCTGCGTGCGCACGAGGTCCCGCCCGAGCCGTTCATGTCGGGGTCGGAGAAGGTGCTCGTCTCCTTGAAGGTGTTGCCCGACGACCAGACCAGCGTGTCGTCGCCCGTGTCCGTGCTGAGGTTGGTGTCGTACAGGTCGTAGAAGGCGCTCGTGCCGGCGTTGCCGCTGAACCAGCGGTCGCCGGTGCCGTACTGGGCTCCGCCGCCGGCGCAGAAGGGCGCGTCGTAGATCCACAGCTCCCCGTTGCTGCTGCCGGCCGGCATCTCCACGTCGTAGTTGTAGTAGTTGGTGGAATAGCTGGGGTTGGTGCTGCTCGTGCGCGTGTCGTAATACGGGGCGTAGATGTCGCCGTTGATGCTGGCCGAGCCCTCCGAGATGATCGTGCCCCAGAAGCCCTGCGGCGTAAGCGCGTTCGCATAGGGGTCGGTCAGGTTCGAGTCGGGGATGTTGGTGTTCGTGGTGATGGTCTGGATCGTGTGGAAGAAGACCTGCGCCTGCAGCG
>DATHCS010000076.1:0-7279 GCA_035319405.1 Candidatus Dormiibacterota bacterium
GCCCAGGCCGGCTACCGCGAGGTGACGCTGCTCGGCCAGAACGTCAACTCGTACGGGCACGACCTGGCGCCCGACCCGCGCTTCGCCACGGTGGACCCGGCACGCACGATGGGTCGCCGTCTCGACCTCGTTGGGCGGCCCGACATCGCGGCCCTCCTGCGCGCCATCGACGGCCTGCGCACCGCGGACGGGCGCGCCGCCATCGCGCGCCTGCGCTTCATCACGTCCCATCCCTGGGACCTCGGCGACCGGCTCGTCGATGCGATGGCCAGCTGTCCATCCGTGTGCGAGCACCTCCACCTGCCCGTCCAATCCGGCGACGACGCCGTGCTGCGCCGCATGGGCCGCCAGTACACGGCGGATGCGTACCTGCGGCTCGTCGAGCGCCTCCGGGCGGCGATCCCCGGCATCAGCCTCACGACCGACGCCATCGTCGGGTTCCCCGGCGAGACCGAGGCCCAGTTCCAGGCCACGCTAGCCCTGCTGCGCGAGGTCGGCTTCGACCAGGTCTTCGCGGCTGCCTTCTCCGCCCGTCCGGGCACGCCGGCGGCCCGACTGGCCGATGACGTCGCGCCAGGGGAGAAGCGGCGTCGCCTCAACGAGCTCCTGGGACTCCAGGAGGGGATCGGGCGCCGGCGCTACGCCGCCTGGCTCGGCCGCACCACCGAGGTGCTGGTGGAGGCCGTCCGGCCGCCGCGCGCCCATGACCACGACTCGCAGGAACCCCAGCCGCCCGCGTCCGACGACGTGCGCCTGGTGGGTCGCAATCGCGAGAACCGCCTCGTGCACCTCGAGGGCCCGCCGTCGCTGGTCGGCGATCTGGCGCTGGTGCGCATCGAGCGGACGGGCCCCTACGCGCTCGCCGGCCGGCTTGCCTGACGCTCCCGGGCTCTCGGCGCCAGCCTCGCGCCTGCCACCGCTGCTGGTGATCGTCGGCGCCACGGCGACGGGCAAGACACGCCTGGCGCTGGCGCTCGCTGAGGCCCTGGCCGGCGAAGGCGTCGGTTGCGAGATCATCAGCGCCGACTCGCGGCAGGTCTATCGGGGCATGGACATCGGCACGGCCAAGGTCGCAGCCGCCGACCGCGCGCGGGTGCCGCATCACGGGCTCGACCTGGTCGATCCCGACGAGCTCTTCAACGCGGCCGATTTCCAACGCCACGCCTATGCCGTGCTGCCGACGATCGGCGCCCGTGGCCGGCTCGCGCTGCTCGTCGGCGGGACAGGCCTGTACGTGCGCACCGTGGCCCGCGGCCTGCCCCTCGGCGGCGGATCCGACGCGACCGTGCGTGCCGAGCTGGAAGCGCGCCTGGCCGGCGAGGGGCTGGCGCTGCTGGCCCACGAACTGGAGCGCACCGCGCCCGAGACCGCGGCCCGCACGGACCTGGCCAATCCCCGCCGCGTGGTTCGTGCGCTCGAGCGGGCGGCGCTGCTCGGCGACCGGCCGCCCGAACCGGCCGCTGGCTATGGCGCGCCGATCGCCTGGCTGGGCCTGGCGCTCCATCCGGCGGAGAACCGCCGTCGCATCGCCGAACGCGCGGCGGGCCAGTTCGCGGCCGGCCTCGAGGCCGAGGCGCTGGCGCTGCGCGACCGCTTCGGGGTCCATCCGCGGGCGTTCTCGGCCTTCGGCTACTACGAGGCTCTCGCGCTGGCGGACGGGCACCTCACGTCGGAGGAGGCCGTGGCGCGCACGGTGGAGCGCACCGGCGCGTACGCGCGTCGCCAGCGCAGCTGGTTCCGCACCGAGCGGGACGTCGCCTGGCTCGACGCCGCCGGAGCGCCCATGCCCGCGACCCTCGCTGCGGCGCGGGCGCTGCTCGATCGCTGAGGGTCCGGGGGCGGGGCTATGCTGCCGCCGTGAGCCCTCGCCGCCCCATCGACCTGCAGCCGCCCGTCGAGCGCGCCTTCCTGGTCGCCGTCGACACCGGGGACGATCCGGGGTGGACGGCAGCCGAGTCGCTGGAGGAGCTGGCGGCCCTCGCCGACACGGCGGGGGCGGAGGTGGTCGGCGCCGAGTGGCAGAACCGGCGGCACGTGGACCCCGCGTGGTACGTGGGCAAGGGCAAGGCCGAGGAGCTGCAGCAGGCCAGGGGCGAGACGGGCTTTACGCTGCTGGTGGCCGACGACGAGCTCTCCCCGAACCAGCAGCGCTCGCTCGAAGAGCTACTCAAGGTCAAGGTGCTCGACCGCAGCGGGCTGATCCTCGACATCTTCGCCCAGCACGCGCAGACCCACGAAGGGCGCCTGCAGGTCGAGCTGGCCCAGTTGGAGTACCAGCTGCCGCGCCTGACGCGCCTCTGGACCCATCTCTCGCGGACCGGTGGCGGCATCGGCACCCGGGGCCCGGGCGAGACGCAGCTGGAGACCGACCGGCGCGTGATCCGCGAGAAGATCAAGCGCCTCGAGGCGCGCGTGGAGACCGTGCGCCGCAACCGCGAGACCACGGCCCGTTCGCGTGAGCGGCGACTGGTGCCGACCGTGGCCATCGTGGGTTACACGAACGCCGGCAAGTCGACCCTGCTCAACGGTCTCGTGGGAGCCGAAGCGGCGCGAGCGGAGGACCGCCTCTTCGCCACGCTGGACCCGACCAGCCGCTCGGTGCGCCTAGGCGACGGCCAGAGCGCGGTCGTGACCGACACCGTGGGCTTCATCCACAAGCTGCCGCACCAGCTCGTGGACGCCTTCCGGGCCACGCTCGACGAGGTCCGACGGGCTGACATCCTGCTCGAGGTCGTCGATGCCGTCGATCGTCATCGCGCCGAGCATCGGGCGACGGTGCAGGCCGTCCTCGACGAGCTCGGCGCCGGCGAGAAACCGCGCGTGGTGGCCTACAACAAGGTCGACCTGCTGGATCCTGCGGCGCTCGACGGCGCCCGCCCGGCGCCGCTGGTGGGGGAGGGGGTGCCAGTCTCGGCGCTGACCCTGTACGGCCTGGACGCGCTGCGGGCGCGCCTCAGCGACGTGCTTGCCGAGCTCTGGGAGGAGGTCGACCTCACGCTGCCCTACGCCGCCGGCGAGCTGCTGGCGCGCGTGCGCGAGCGGGGCACGGTGGACCTCGGCTACCGCGCGCGGGACGTGCGGGTGCGGGGGCGGGTCTCGCCGTCGCTGGCCGGCGAGCTGCGGGCCGCGGCCGCGCGCTGGCAAGCGGCGGCCCGACGCGACGTATGAACGTCCTCCCGGACGGGCCGCCGCCATTCATCCATACGCGTCGAGGGGCCCAAAGGGTTGTGCCCAGCGGCGGCTACCAGCCGGCGACGGAGTCGGAGACGCTGACCGGGCCGCCGAGGACCACGATCCGGCCCGGGTGGAGCCGCGCCAGCTCGGCAGCGATGACATCGGGGATGCTGTCCCAGGGAACGAGCAGCACCGGTGCCTTGGCCTTGGCCGCGATCGGCGCCGCGGCGAGCGCATCGGGGTAGCTCTTGCCCGCGGCGACGTACACGGTGCCGACTCCGGGTGCGGTGGCGGCGCTGATCGCCGCGGCGGTCCCGTAACGGTCGTCACCGGCGAGACGCGACACCGGCGCGATGGCGGCCGCGTCGTCCTCGATCGCCTGCGAGACGCTGGCCGTGCCACCGAGGATCACGATGCGCGACGGCGCCAGGCGGACGAGCTCGTCACGGACGCTGGATGGCAGCGAGGCCGTGCCGCTCGTGAGGAGCACCGGGCCCCCGTCGCGAGCCGCCTGCGCCGCTCCGGCGAGCGCGTCAGGGAAGTTGGCTCCCGTGGCGAGGTAGGCCACGGGCGCGCCCTTGGGGAAGGCGTAGCGCGAGACCGCCAGTGCCAGGCCCACCCGATCGGTCGCACGCAAGCGGACGACGTTGCCGGCGTAGGCCCGCAGCGAGGCGACGAAGGCGTCGCTGTACGTGCCGCCGTCGACTACCACGATGCGACCGGGGTGCAGGCGCCGCAGCTCGGCGGCGATGTCAGCGCGCAGGCTCGCGCCGTCGGCGAGCAGGATCGGGCCCTTGGCGGCGGCCGCGGCCGGTCCGGCGGCGAGCGCGCCGGCGAAGTCGGCGCCCGAGGCCACGTAGACCGTCGGAGCGCCGCTGGGGTAGGCGGACCGGCTGAGCGCCAGGGCGGTCGCGTACCGGTCCGGGCCGCTCTGGCGCAGCACGCGGGCGAAGCTGTTGAGGGCAGGGGAGAGGACCTTGGGTGCGACGATCACGTACTTGCCCGTCCAGCGAACGGGGAACACCTCCTGGTAGGGGGTGAGGTACGTGCGCAGCTCCGCGGGGCTGAGGTGATCGCCGGGCGGCGGGTCGTAGCCGTTGCTGATCGGCCGGGGGTGGAGCGAGCCCATGACGGTCACCTGGGTGATCGAGGCGCCCGGACTGACGAGCGGGTCGGCCGTGGCCGTGAAGCCGGTCATGACCCACGCGTGATGGCCGTCGTCCACCAGCAGGCCGACGGGCTTGTTGGTCAGGCGCAGCTCGTACGCCGCCGCCGAGAGCGCGGCACCGTAGGAGTCGAAGCTCAGATCGACGTAGGGCCCTCCGCCGTAGGTCGACAGCAGCGCGGCCCAGCTCTGCGGGTCAAGGCCCAGGGTGGTGTAGTGGTAGGCGTTGTGGGCGCGACCCCAGCGGTAGTAGCTGAGGATCTGGCTCGTGCTGTGCTGCTCCGCGTCCTGGATGAGGTTGAGCATCATCTGCACGCTCGTCGGCACGCACGTCACGTAGTTCGGCTGCGAGGTGAAGGCGTCGGCGCGGAAGAGCTCCACGCCACCGCGCCAGGCCTCGCGAGGGATCGGTCCGGGGTAGTCGGCCGGCGTCGCGCCCGCGACCGGAGCCGCGACCGTAGCGGCCACTGCCAGCCCCGCCAGCACCCCCAGCCACGCGCGGGAGAGCGGGAGCCGACGGCGCGCGTCAGGCTCGTTGGGGCGGCCTCGGCGTGCCGGTAGGCGGAGGCGGAGGGCCATCGTCATTCAGCATCGCCGCCACGGGTCGTCACGCCAATGGCCAATACGTCACGCGGCGCCCCGGGACAGGCGAGGTCACCGCAGCCTACCGGACCCTTCCAGTCAGCACAACTTCCGTGACCTTGTCCAGCGGGTCGAGGCTGCGGCGGTGATCCGGTCGGTACTTCCGATAATGGAAGTTATGTCACATCCACCTCGGAGTCGGCACGGGTGGGCTCATCATTCGGAGCCATGAGCGCCTGGCGACGCGATCCCAGGCTGGGCACCGAGTCTATGAACGTCACGCTCAACCCGATTCGCCTGCGGGCGGTCTGGGCACCGGGGGCGCCCCCGAGCTAGGAACGATCGAGCACATCGCTGCAGGTCCGGCGTACGGCGGTTTGACACCGATCCACTTTGAGCGGACGGGAACGGGTTCCGGATCCTCGTGCCGCTCGGGCCGCACTCCGAGCGGACCCACGACGTGCTCGCCGCCCTGGCCGCCCGCTGCCGGCTGCAGCTGCACGAGACGGTCTGCGAGGTCGACGAGCCGGTCATCCCCGCGCGGGAGGCCGAGGACTTGACAGGTGCGTGCGTCAGGTGTTGTATAACGACCATGTTCCAAAACGGCGCCATTATGGATAGCCAGCCAATCAGACCCGACCAGCTGAGCGCCGTCTTCAGCGCTCTCGGAGACGCCACGCGGCGCGCGATCCTGCTCCGTCTCGCGGAGGGCGACCGCAGCGTCGCCGAGCTGCACGCCCCGTTCGCCATGTCGCAGCCGGCGATCTCCCGCCATCTCAAGGTGCTGGAGGCGGCCGGACTGATCTCCCGCCGCCGGCGCGCCACGGCACGGCTGAGTCATCTGGAGGCCGAGCCGCTTCGAGAGGCGACGGCCTGGCTGGCCCGTTACCAGGCCTTCTGGGACGAGCGTTTCCAGCAGCTCGATGCGCTGCTGACCGCCCTTCAGGCCCCTCCCCCGTCACCGGCGGGTGAGCCCGCCGTCGAGGATTGATCGAGCAGCACAGGAAGGAGCACAGGACCATGGGCAAGACCGTCATCTCCGCGCCGCCGGGCGTCCCGTTCGTCGACATCACGCGAGCGTTCGAAGCCCCGCGCGAAGCCGTCTTTCGCGCCTGGACGGAGCCCGAACTGGTCGTGCAATGGCTCGGTCCGCGCAAGTACCACATGGAGATCGAGCGCTGGGACGCCCGCGATGGCGGTGCCTATCGCTACCTGCACGTCGACGACGCGGGCAACGCCCACGGCTTCCACGGCGTGTTCCACGGCGCGCCGACCCCCGAAGCCATGGTCCAGACCTTCGAGTACGAGGGCGCGCCCGGGCACGTCTCGCTCGACAGCCTCGTGCTCGAGGAGCACGACGGGCGGACCGTCGCCCGTCTGCACTCGGTCTACCAGTCGGTCGCCGACCGCGACGCCATGGTGGAGGCTGGCATGGGCGATGGCGTCACCGAGGGCTTCGAGCGGCTCGACGAGCTCGTCGGTCGGCTGGCAGCCGTGGCCTGACGGCCTGCGGCGCTCAGGGCCCGGGCGCGCCTGACTGGCCAGCGCGGTCCGTCAGGGCGCGGCGGCGCCGAACCAGCTCGCCGACGTACCGCTGACGAAGATCCCGTCCCGCATCAGGAACGGCCGGGCCTCGTTGTCGGCCAGCATGGTCGAGGCGTCGGCGCCCCCGAGCGAGAGCTGCGTCCAGCGCGAACCGTCGAAGCTGGTCCAGTATTCGATCGGCCCCGCCGCATCGTTGCGGGTCCCGTAGGCGAGCAGCCGCGTGCCGTCGCCGCTGAACGAGCTGGCGAGGGAACCAACGCCCTCCCCTGCCGCGATCGTGCCCAGCGGATCGGCCTGGTCCGCCTGCCAGCGCCGACCGTCGGTCGAGGTCCAGAGCGTGGAGGTCCCTGGCGTGACGCCCGGCTCGGTGCTCACGGCGATGAGCCCGTCCTTGGCGGCATAGAGCTGCACGAAGCCGTCGCCCGGCTTGGCCTGGACGGTGGCGGCATTCCAGTGAACGCCGTCCGCGGACCACCATGCCAGCGGTCGCACGTCGTTCGACTCGGTCTGCCCGCTGTAACCGGCCGCGACGAATGCGCGTCCGGACGGGGCGACCGCGCCAACGGAAACGGTCGCCGGGCCGGGCAGCGTCTCCGTCTGCCACGAGGTGCAGTCGGCGCTGAACGCGATCTTCGGGCCGTTGTCGAGCGCCATGATCGCCCCGGACGGGCCACCGGCGACATCGAACGTGGCGGCGGCGCCGCTCATCCGTTGCCAGTTCCTGCCGTCAGCCGACGACCAGGCCTGGTCGGACGCCGAGGCCGAGTCGAACGCGATGAGGATCACGCCGTCACCGCAAGCGGTACCCGACTG
>DATHCS010000077.1:0-5224 GCA_035319405.1 Candidatus Dormiibacterota bacterium
GAGCCGCCGGATCGCGGCCAGCCACCGTCGGTAGCGGCGCAGCTCGTTGAACGCCAGCCGAAGGCCGATCGTGTAGAGCCATCCGCGCACGTCCGACCCGTCGAACCGATCCCACGATCGGAAGGCCCGCAGGTACGTCTCCTGGGCCACGTCCTGGGCATCGTTCTCGTCGCCCAGGACGACGACCAGCCGCCGTACGAGGTTGGCGTAGTGAGGTCGGACGGCCGCCTCGAAGGCATCCGGGTCGCGGCGACTGGTCGCGTTCGCGCCGCGGGCCGCAGGAGCCGTCGCCTCGCGGCCGGCAGCCGCGGTCAGCTCGCGGCCGGCAGCCACCGTCGCCTCCCCGAAACGTGGACCGGTGACCGCTCCGGCCACCGGTCCATTCAGGCTGTCGGAGCCGCTCACGGCATCGGCATCCCGAAGCACTCGCCGACGCCCGAGGCGCCGACGCGCTGGTCCACCACCATGTGCAGCCTGCCGTCGTCGAGCACCGAGCCCGGGATCACGTACCCGTGCTCGGGGGCGGTCGACTGCTGCACGCTCGTGTTCGGGCCCTTGGGCGCGTTCCCTTCCGCCCCGCCGTCAGAGACACGAACCATCTCGCCGCTTTCGACCTGCCACACCACGTCGGCATAGCCGTGGGCGGTCAGGAAGGCCGCCGCCTGCGGCGGGGTCATGCACTCCATCCGCGCGCCGTACAGCGGCTGGCCCGGGTTCTCGATGCCAGGGTAACCGCGGGTCAGCTGGCTCACGGCCACCACCGCACCGGCCCCGACGGTGACCACCAGGGCCACCACGAGCAGCGGGGCGAAGGCGATGCGCCCCAGCCGGCCACGCCGCGCGGCACGGTCGAGGCTGGGCGGTTCGCCATGGCCGGGCGCTCGTGCCTCGAGCGCCGCCAGGCGGGTCGATAGCTCGTCCGGGCCGTCGCCCGGCACTGAGCCGCCGGGGTTGGCCAGATCGGCCGAGCTGGTGGGGTCGGTCGGGTCGGTCATGGTCGTCGTCCTATCGTGACGGGTGCGGGCGGACTCGTGTGTCCGCCGTTTCGACCACTACAACACCGCCGGCGACCGGATCCTTGCGCCGTCCCCGGCAACTGGCCCCGTTGGGTCATTCAGCAACGGGGGTGCTGCGCGATCCAATGGGGATGGTCGCGACGGATCCCGCAGCAACCGCAGTGCTAGGAGACCGGGGCCCTGCACGACCCGTACGTGCCCCAACGAGCAGTCGCGCTCACGGAGCACGGGGGTTGCTAGATGGGAGCAGCGAGGTATCGCACACGTCGCACGCTGGGGGCGGTACCCGCCTCGTGGACGGCGGCCCAGTCGGGCGCCGCCGGGCGCCTACAATCCGGGCTCGATGACCCTGCCCGTCCTGGCCCCGTGACGCCGCCCGCCCTGCCGCGGTGACCCTCTCCGTGGATCGCGGCACCCGCTCGAGTGGGGCCCTGCTGCTCGCCGACATCTCCGGCTACACCGGGTTCCTGGGCGGGGTGACCGACGCCTACCGGGCCCTGATCATCGAGGCGGACGAGCCACCGCTGGCGTACGCCCTGATGTCGAGCCTGCTCGACACGATGGTCGCCGCCGTCGCGCCGCCGTTCCGGATCGTCAAGTTCGAGGGCGACGCGCTGTTCGCGGTGGCCGACGATGGCACCACGGCGCCGCACGGCGACGCGCTGCTCGACTGCCTCCGATCCTGTCACGCGGCCTTCGAGGCACGCCTGGCCGAGGCCGGGGAGCTGTGGAGCTGCCGCTGCGATGCCTGTCAACGGATCGGCGACCTGGGCCTCAAGTTCGTGCTCCACCACGGCGACTACGTCACGCAGCGCATCGCCGGGCGCGAGGAGCTGGCGGGACCCGACGTGATCGTGGCGCACCGCCTGCTCAAGAACCACGTGCGCGACGCCATCGGTGCGCGGCCGTACGCGCTGTTCACCGAGGCAGCGATGGCCGCGCTGGCCGTGCCCCCGGAGGGCATGGTCGCCCTTGCCGAGTCGTACGAGGACGTCCCGCCGATCCGCATCACGGTGCTGCCGCTCGCCTGACGACTCCGCCCAGCTTGTTGGTTTGATGGGCCCATGAAGGTGACCTTCGACCTCGAGGACGCCGACCTCTACCGTGCCGTGAAGGTGGAGGCGGCACGGAGCGACCGGTCGGTGCGCGAGATCGTCGAAGAGGCGCTCGCGGAGTGGCTCGAGCGGCGCGAGATTGCTGAAGATGCCGCGGCGGCGGCTGAAGCCCTTGCCGAGTACGAGCGGGACGGCGGCATGGCCGCGGAGCAGTTCCTGGCCGAGCGCGCCGCGGAAGCCCGGGCGAGATACGGCACAGCCGGGAGGCACTGACCACGCCGCACCGGCCCGCCCGCCAGGGCTCGGCTCGTGCCCCGCGATACCGCGTCACGGTCTCCCCGGCCGCCCAGGGCGAGTTCCGGCGCCTCACCCCGGCTGACGGGGCTCGGCTCCGCGCCCCGATCCTCGCGCTCGCGCTCGAACCCCGACCGCCCGGAACGTTCAAGCTCGCCGGCGCCGACTTCTGGCGCCTGCGCACCGGCGACCTGCGGGTCGTCTACGCCGTTGACGAGCCCGCCCGACTGGTCGTCGTGCTGCGCATCGCCCGGCGGGCGGAGAGCGCGCACCGCCGGCTCCGCGGGTCCTGAGGCCGACCCACTTCGGGGAGGTACAGGCTACAGAACCTCGGAGCGTGGCACGCCGACATGACCCGGCCGGTGCAGGCGGGCACCAGGATGACCCGCCGAGGGCCGAAAGACCTGGCCACCAGTCATAACGGCACTCTTCCGCCGGAGTCGCGGCGGTACCATCCGCGGCGGCGCCAGCGATGGAGCTCCTCTGGGAGGAGGGGGAATGGCCGTGACACGCCGCCGCATCGCCGTCAGCACCGCCGCGCTGCTGATCGCCACCCAGTTCGTGGCCGCGCCTGCCGCGGGAGCCTCGCCACCCCTAGGCAGGACGCTCCACGTAAGCGGCACGACCATCACGCGGCACGCGGTCCAGGACCTGCGATCTCTGCCGCGTCGCGAGCTTGCCGGTGGCGACGTCTCGGGCCCGTCCCGCACCGACAAGCTGCCGAAGCTCGAGCTTCCCATGGGACCCGCGAAGCTGGGACATTCCGCTGGAGTTCGGCCTACACCGTCGACGGTGCCACCAGCTGCACCATCCCAGGCCCCGTCTCCGCGCGTCGGGGTCAACGGCGCGTCTGGCCCGCCCTACAGCTTCATCGTCGTTGACGGAGGCTCGATCTATCTCGAGGCGCCGTCCGACTCCATCCAGAGTAGCCCGAGCGCCGGGGCGTCCATCATGGCGTCGGGCCCCCATGGAACCCTGTCCCTTGACCTGGCCGGCCCCGATGGGGCAGCGCTCATCGCCGGCACGACCTACACGGACGTGACGGTGGACCAGACGGAGCGGGCGGGGCATGCGTCGATGGGGCTGGGCTATCGACTGGGAGATGGCAGCCAGTACTACCCCGTCGGCATCGCGACGGTGACCGTGCACGAATTCACGTCTGATGGCACGAAGGCCACCTCCCTCTCCGTCTCCTTCGCGGTCGCCCTTGCGGCCGGGGGATCCGTCACTGGGGAGCTGCGCTACAACGCGTTGGCCCGTCGCACGTATCCGGCCCTTGCCGTGCTTGCTATGACAGGGATGGGCAGCACGAACATCGGGGATGTGGCGGTGGGGATCCCGCACGCCGCCTCGGTGACCTTCCAGAACATGGGCACGGGCGCGCTGAGCGTCGGGGCCGCCACGATCACGGGCGCGAACGCGGGCGATCTCTTCGTAACCGGCAGCGACTGTCCCGCGACGCTGGCGGTGGACTCCGTGTGCACGGTGCAGCTGTCGTACACCGCACTCGCCTCCGGCGAGCGCTTCACCACGCTCGTCGTCGCGGCCGGCGTACCGGGTGGGTCGATCCATCTCGAGCGCCGAGCAACAGCCTACAACCCGATCACCATCCACATCGTCGGGTCAGGCGATGTCACGGGGTACCTCGGGCCGCAATGGATCACTTGCGATCAAGCCACATCGCCCTGCCAGTACCTGCTCTACGGGCAGGCGTCCCTCGGTACAACGGCGAGCGGCGGTTCGACGTTCGGGGGGTGGACCGGTGACTGCAGCGGGGCCGGAACCTGCACGCTCACCTGGGACGCTCCGCGCGACGTGACCGCCACCTTCGTCGCACCCGTCATGCCCGGCGTGCCCGGTGTTCAGGCGTCGGCGGGCTTCCTGGGTTTCGACGACACGACCCCGGGCTGCACGATCCGACCATGCTCACCGCCTCCGGAACCGTCGATCGCGGCGAGCCCGACGCAGTTCGTCCACGGCGTCACTGGCGCGCTCGCGATCATCGACCGTGCCACCGGCTTCGGCTTCGGTGTCAACGCCACGGACTTCTTCGCTGATCCGACTGTGACCCATCGCGACAACGATGTCCGGGTCCTCTGGGACCAGGGTCACCAACGGTGGTATGCGAGCGACACAGGCTGGACCTGCGTGTTCGGTCACGTCGACGTCGCCGTCTCGGAGACGGCGGACGCGATGGGGGCCTGGACCGTGTACCAGCAGGTCCTTCCGAGCACGCTTCCGGCGCAAGCCTCGCTCGGCATGTCCGCGGACAAGATCGTGGTAGGACTGGGCCGCCAAGGCACGGAACCTGGGTGCATCAGTGGACCGATGTCTCCGACCGCCCTTGTTCTCAACCTCGCGGACGCACTCGTATCGCCAGGTTCGCTGAGCGCCAGCCTCGTAACTCTGCCCGGGACGGGGCCGCTCACGGTATCGGATCCGCCGTCGTCGGACGCCTACATCATCACCAGCCAGACGAGTGGTACGGATCAATTCGTCGATCTCGTGACGGTGAGCGGACTGAACGGGCCTGGTCCTGCCGTTCCGACGGCCACCGCCGTCCTGGTCGACACGCTTCGCCCGCTTCAGGCCAGCGGCTCGCCCACCCACCCGACCCATGCCGTTTGGAACGGCGGTCACATCTGGACCCTGGCACCGAACTCGTGCATGGCAGATGACAGCTTGCTGTGCCTGCGTGCCGACCGGATCGATCTCGCAGACCCTGCTCACCCCACCGTTGGAGACGGGTTCGAGGTCGGCGGACGTCTCAACAGCGCTCCACCCGGATCAATCGGGGTGGCCGCCGACGGTACGGTCTTCGTGACGTATCGGACGTGGGCTGGGTCCGATTCTCAAACC
>DATHCS010000078.1:0-2079 GCA_035319405.1 Candidatus Dormiibacterota bacterium
GAGGAGATGTCGTTGCGCGGCGCCGCGATCCTCGAACCGGTCTCGCTGGCCCACGGTCGGCGCCAGGGACGCCTTTCGATCCAGACCAACCCGACCCTCTTCCGTACCGCGGACCGCATGCTGGCGCAGGGCGTGCATTTCGACTCGCTGGCCCCCAACATCATCGTCAAGTTCCCCGCTACCCGGGTCGGCGTGGCCGTCATGGAAGAGGCGACCTACCGCGGCGTGAGCGTCAACTGCACCTGCAGCTTCAGCGTGGCCCAGGCGGTCGCGGCGGCCGAGGCGGTCGAGCGCGGCCTGCAGCGCCGCGAGCGCGAGGGGCTGCCCACGGACCACATGGGTCCCGTGATCACGATCATGATGGGTCGCCTCGAGGACTGGCTTCGCGTGCAGACGGAGCGTGACGGGATCGTCGCCGACCCGACGGCCCTCCCCTGGTCCGGCATCGCCGTGTTCAAGCGCGCATACGGCATCTTCCAGGAGCGGCGCTTCCGCGCCCGGTTGCTCGGTGCGGCCATCCGCCACCATTTCCACTGGTCGGAGCTGATCGGCGGCGACTGCATCGTGACCTTGCCCCACGTCTGGCAGGTGCGCTTCAACGGCTCGACGGTCGAGGTGCGGCCGCGCATGGACGAGCCGGTGGCCCCCGCCATCGTGGCCGAGCTGCGCGAGCACTTCCCCGACTTCGTGCGCGCCTACGAGCCGGACGGCCTAGCGGTGGATGAGTTCGACGCCTTCCCGCCCACCACGCGCACGCTGCGAGCCTTCATCGCCAGCTACCACGAGCTGCTGCACGCGGTGACCGACGCGATGCTGCCCAATCCCGATGTCCGGCCGGGCTGACGATCCGGCCTCGTACCCGGCGGCCGCACCGCCCAATACGCTCGGCGCCGCCGAGTTGCGGCTGCGACCCGACGCGAGTGGCGGCCTCTCCCTCGAACCCGGCCGGGCCGGCTGGCGCTATCTCGGCTTCCGGGTCGTGGCGCTCGGCGACGAGGCGCCCATCGTCGTCGGTGCGCCAGATCACGAGACCGGCCTGGTGGTGATCGGCGGCGGCGGCGTAACGCTCGAGATCGATGGGGCGAGCCACGTCCTGGCGGGCCGTCGCTCGCCCTTCGACGGCCTGCCGTGGGCGGCCTACCTCCCGGCCGGGGTTCGTGGCACGCTGCGGGGCCGGCCCTTGACCGCGGGCGAGCCGGTGGTCGTCGCGCTGGCCACCGCCTCGCGTTCGGGCCGTCCTGGCGCGACCGATGCAGCGTTCGTCATCGCCCCGACAGCGGTCCGCGTCGAGCTGCGCGGACGAGGCAACGCCTCGCGCCAGATCAACCACATCCTGAGGCCCGACAGCCCGGCCGACCGCCTCGAGCTGGTCGAGGTGTTGACGCCCTCGGGCAACTGGTCGTCCTGGCCGCCCCACAAGCACGATCGGGACGCGATGCCCGATGAGGCCGTCCTCGAGGAGGTCTACTACTACCGCTTCCGCCGGCCGGAGGCCTGGGGCGTGCAGCGCCTCTACCGTGCCGACGGCTCCCGGGACTGCCTGTGGGCCGTGCGGCAGGGCGAGCTGGTGATCGTCCCCGACGGTTACCACCCCTTCGTCGCCGCGCACGGCGACGACGCCTACTACCTCAACGCCCTGGCCGGGGACCGACGCACGATGGCCTGCTCCTTCGACCCGGACCTCGACTGGGTGCGCGAGGCCTGGAGCGACATGGCACCGGACCCGCGCCTGCCGCTCGTGCCGCCCGCAGCGGAGCCGCTCGGCTAGATCCCCAGCTCGCGGAGCCAGGATCGATTGCGGCGCTGCGCCTCGAGGGTCGCCTCCAGGTCGCCGTCGGCGAAGAGGTAGCGATCCTGCTCGACGACCAGCCAGCCGGCGTAGCCGTGGGTCCGCAGCACCGCCACCACCTCGGCTACGCCCGCGTCGCCCTGACCAAGCTCGGTGAAGGCGCCCTCCGCGGTCAGGTCCGCGAAGCCCTTGTCGGAACGACGGCCGGCCTCGATCACGGCGCGCGAGCAGTCCTTCAGGTGCACGTGGCGGATGAGCTCGTGGTAATCGCGCGCCAGCGCGACCGGGTC
>DATHCS010000079.1:0-2211 GCA_035319405.1 Candidatus Dormiibacterota bacterium
CCGTCGAGCCGGGCATGCAGGTGCGTACCGACTCGGAGCGAGTGCGCCTGAGCCGCAAGCTCGTGCTGGAGCTGCTGGCCTCCTCGGTCGATACCTCGCTCGCCGGCCGTGCCGAGCCCGACGGCGGCTTCGCTGCGCTGCTGGAACGCTACGGCGCCGATCCGGGGCGCTTCGGGCCGGCCGCGGCCACGGTCGCCCAGCCGGTCAAGGTCGACAACGAGCTCTACGTGCGCGACTACGCGAGGTGCATCCTCTGCTTCAAGTGCGTCGAGGCCTGCGGCGTGGACGCGCAGAACACCTTCGCCATCGCCGTGGCGGGGCGGGGCTTCGAGGCGCGCATCTCCACTGAATGGAACGTCGGCCTGCCCGATTCGGCCTGCGTCTACTGCGGCAACTGCATCGGCGTCTGCCCCACGGGCGCCCTGATGTTCCGCAGCGAGCACGAGATGCGCGCTGCCGGAAGCTGGGACGAAGCGGCCCAGTCGCGCACCGACACGATCTGCCCGTACTGCGGCGTGGGCTGCACGCTCACGCTCCATGTGCAGGACGAGGAGATCGTGAAGGTCACCTCGCCGCTCGACCAGCAGGTGACTCACGGCCACCTGTGCGTCAAGGGCCGCTTCGGCTGGCAGCACGTCCAGGAACGCCCGGGCGGCGGATAGGCGGCGTCACCGACCACTCATGCACTGGTTCGAGAAGCCACCCGATCCCGAGGCGAAGCGCCAGGCGCAGCTGCGCCTCGAACGCGGGCAGCTCCGCAGCGGGTCGCGCCTGCGCGATTGGGTGCGCCGCCTGCGCGACCGCGTGAACCGGGCGACGCCGTCGCGGTGACCACGCTCATCACCGAGCGATTGCTGCTGCGCCGCTGGCGCGCCGAGGATCGCGAGCCGTTCGCCCTGCTGAACGCCGACCCGGAGGTGATGCGTTACTTCGTGCGGCCGCTGGACCGCGAGGAGAGTGACGCGTTCATCGACCGCACTGAGGCCTCGTTCGACGAGCTTGGCTACGGCGTGTGGGCCGTGGAGCGACGCTCGGATGGTCGCCTCCTCGGCTTCACCGGCCTCTGGCGGCACACCTTCGAGGCCCCGTTCACGCCAGCGGTGGAGATCGGCTGGCGCTTCGCGACCGAGGCATGGGGCCAGGGCTACGCGACGGAGGCGGCGCGGGCCGCCCTCCGCTTCGGCTTCGAGATCGTGGGGCTCGACACAATCCTCTCCTGGACCAGCGTCCTCAACACGCCCTCGATCCGGGTCATGGAGCGATTGGGGATGACGCACGATCCCGACGAGGACTTCGACCATCCCCGCGTCCCCGTCGGTCACTTGCTGCGACGACACGTCCTGTACCGACTCGATCGCTTGACGTGGCGACGGCAGCAGGCGCATCCTTCCGCCGGCTCGTGAGCGGGCGGAAGGATGCGCCTGCTGCCGTCGCCACGTCCGTGTCTCGTCGCGCCTCCGGAAGGATGCCGGCCGCTAGCCCGCGCGAACGCGTGCGCTGACGCCGAGCCGTCCCGTCCGAGGACGGCTCTCCTGATTCCCGGGGGCCGGTCCGCGACGACCTGGTCGGGTATCACCAACCCGGGAGCCACTCCGTTGAAACGCCCGTCCTCGTTCCGCTGCGTCCACTGTCGGCTCGACGTGCCGGCGGACGCGCCCGGAACGGCGCATCGCAACCACTGTCCGAGCTGCCTCTGGAGCCGCCACGTCGACGACGAGCCCGGCGACCGGGCGTCGGACTGCCTGGCATCCATGGAACCCATCGCCATCACCGTCCGCGGGGGTGGCGAGTGGGTCCTGATCCACCGCTGCCATGGCTGCGGCGTGCTGCACTCGAACCGCACGGCGGGCGACGACAACCCGCTGCTGCTGCTTCGACTGGCGGTCAAGCCGCTCGCCCAACCGCCCTTCCCGCTCGACCGGCTCGCGCTCCTCTGAGCGCGAGCCCGGTGCGGCCGCGCGACGCGATTCGGCCTGCCGTGCGACCGATGCCGGGGGGTTACGCCGAGTTACCCATATCGCCTCGCCACGCGGCCGTGCCACGATTCGCCGCGATGGCCGAGACCCGCGCCCCGCTCCTGCCGCGCGCGAGCGGCCTGGTGCTGGCCGGCGGGCGATCGCGGCGCTTCGGGTCGGACAAGCTGGCCGCGGACGCCGGCGGTCGGCCGCTCCTGCATCTGGCCGTCGAGGCGGTCGGCGGCGCCTGCCTCGA
>DATHCS010000080.1:0-3391 GCA_035319405.1 Candidatus Dormiibacterota bacterium
GCGGCCTGCCTGGAGGCGGAGTGGGGACCCTACCAGGGCGCCGACCAGCCGTCCGAACACCTGTGGTCCTCCACGGATGGCGGAACGACGTTCACCCGTGCGGCCGTCGAGATGCCCCTCGCCGAGGTCGACGGCCTGGCCGCGCCCACCACGACCAGCGTGGCGGCGGCCGGCCAGGGCTACAACGGCACGGCCGTCATCTTCTCGAGCGACGGCGGGCGGACCTGGCGGACCGTCCTCAACCTGGGCCAGGCGCGGGTCCTCTACCTCGGCTTCACCACGCCGACGCAGGGCTTCGTGATCAGCAGCGGTGGGATGCAGATCACGTACGACGCGGGCCTGACCTGGCGGGCCGTGGACTTCTGACGGCCGGGCCGTTCAGGCGGCCGGCGAGGCGGCGTCGGGCAGCAGCTCGCGCAGCGCCACGGCCAGCTCGGCCCCGCGGCCGACAGGGTCGTGCTTGAAGAAGACGAACGCGTCCCGTCCGTCGGACAGGAACGGCTCGAGGCGTGCCGCCCAGGTCGCCAGCTCGGCCGGCCCGTAGTCGTCGCGACGGAGGCGCAGGTAGAGGAACTGGCCCGTCAGGCGGACGATCGGCGGGTCGTCGTCCTCGGGCCGGTCGGTCAGGCAGACGGCCGCCCCGGCCTGGGCCAACCGAGAGAACGTCTCGTCGACGTGCCAGGTCGGGTCCTGGAACTCCATCGCCAGGGGCACCTCCGCCGACCAGGCACCCAGGAGCCGCTCGAGGGCCGCCGAGTCGCGACGCACCTGCCCCGGCACGCGGAAGAGGACCGTGCCAAGCCGCGCGCCGAACGCGCGGTACGGCGGCAGCAACCGCGCCAGTGCCTCGGCCGGGTCTCGAAGCAGGGCGAACAGTGACCCGCCCCGCTGCGCCTTGACGCTGAAGCGGAACGACTCCGGGACCGCCGCGCACCAGGCCTCGACGCGCGCCACCGGCGGCGTCGCGTAGAACGTGTTGTTGAGCTCGACCGCAGGCAGGCGTGACGAGTAGTACGGCAGCAGCTCCTGCGCCGCCGTGCCGGCCGGGTAGAAGCGGGGTGCCCAGCCGGGATACGCGAAGCCGCTCGTCCCGACCAGCAGCCGTCCGCTCATCGACATGCTCCCATGAGAAAGCCCAAATGTTGCGCTTCCTTGACCGGACCTCCATTCCGCGAGCGCCCGGCCCGCGCGAGGATAGGCGACATGCCCAGGCGTCGCCGCATGCCCAACCGCGCAGGCGCCCCGCGCCGTCAGCCCTATCCCGTCCCCGCCGCTTCGGCGCGGCCGTCGCTCGGTCGCGTCCCGCTCCCCCGCGAGGCGGTCGATCGCCGCGTCGGCCTGGCGATGCTTCCGCTGCGCGCGTTCCTGGGGTTCACCTTCGTCTTCGCGGGGCTGGACAAGCTACTGTTCGACCCGACCTTCCTCGATCCGCACGCACCCACATCGATTCTGGCCCAGCTGCAGGGCTTCGACCGGACGTCGCCTCTGGCCCCGCTGATCGCGGCCATCGGCGAGCCGCTCGCCATCCCGATCGGAATCCTCATCGCGTTCAGCGAGATCGCCGTCGGCCTGGGGGTCCTGAGCGGGCTGCTCCTTCGCCTCAGTGCCTGGGGCGGCGCGGCGATCGCCACCCTCCTGTGGTTGACGGCCTCGTGGAGCATCCACCCCTTCTACCTGGGGCCGGATCTGCCCTACATCTTCGCCTTCACGACGCTCGCCCTGGTCGGCGACGGCAACGTGATGACGCTGCGCGGCGCGGTCGGCCGCTGGGCGTGGGGCAGCGGGCTGCTCGACGAGGTGCCGGCCGTGGACGTCACCGCCGAGCCACTCACCGGCTCGCTCGCCACCCCCAGCGCCCTCGATCTCTCGCGACGGCGCTTCCTCGAGGGGCTCTTCGTAGGCGTCGCCGCGCTCTTCGTGGGCGGCGTGACGGGTTGGCTTGGCATCGGTGGGCGCGAAGCGGCCGCCGCGGCGCGGCTGGCGGCCACGCCGAGCACGACGCCTACGGGCAGCGGGGCCAGTCCGCCCACTCCGACGTCCAGTGTGGCCGCCGCGAGCGGCCCACCGGCCAGCGCCTCCGCCGGCGTGGTGGGTGACCTCGCCTCGGTCAAGCGCACAGGCAGCGAGGTCTTCACGGTGCCCACGAGCGGCGACCCGGGCGTGCTCGTGGCGCTGGCCGACGGCTCCGTGGTGGCGTTCGACGCGGTCTGCACCCATGCGGGCTGCACCGTCGAGTACGACCCGAGCCAGCGGGTGCTGGCCTGCCCCTGCCACGGCGCCGTCTTCGATGCCACCGCACATGGCGCGGTGCTGGCAGGACCGACCAACATCCCCCTCGTGGAGCTGCCCATCTCGATCGACCAGAAGACCGGCAGGATCAGCCTGACTGCCTAGTGCCCCGGTCCGGGCGCCTCAGGTCCAGCGGAAGTAGCGGGCCGCGATGGCCAGGCAGACGACCAGCCAGCCGGTCAGCACCGCTGCGTCCACCCAGAGCGGCGCGAGCGGCACCCCGCCGACCATGGTCTGGCGCAGCGCGTCGCCCAGGTACGTGAGCGGCAGCAGCGTCGAGACGAACTTGAGGAAGTCGGGCAGGGCCTGCACGGGGAAGAAGATGCCCGACAGGAACATCATGGGGAACTGCACCGCGCTGGTGATGAAGTTGGCCGACTCCTCCGTCGGGGCGAACGAGGCGGTGACGTAGCCGAGCGCCGTGAAGGCGAGCGCGCCGAGCACGATGAAGCCCGCGATGAGCAGCGGATCACCCAGCACCTTGACCCCGAAGACGAGCACGCCGATGGCCACGATGACCGCGGTCTGGACCGTGGCGATGATGAGCCGCAGCCCGATGTTGCTGGCGACCAGCGTCCAGCGTGGCAGGGGCGTCGCGCCCAGTCGCTTGAGGATGAGCTTCTCGCGCTGCTCCACGAGCGGGATCGCGCTGAAGATCCCCAGCTGCATGAGGGCCATGGCCAGGATGCTGGGCACGAAGAAGGCCGCCGCGTTGAGCTGGCTCGTCTGGATCGTCTGCTGCGTGACCCCGATCACCGGCGGCCGCCCGGTGAGGGCCTGGTTGACCACCCCCACGGTCTGCTGGACGGTCGTGCTGATGGTCGCCATGGCGGTCTGGCTCGAGGGATCGACGTAGACCACGAGCGACGTCTTTGGCGCCACCACGGCGCTCACGCTGGCGCTGCCCGATGCCTGGCTGACGGCCGCCCCATAGCCGGCCGGCACGACGATCACGGCGTCGAGGGTCCCGTCATGCATCTGGTCGAGCGCGGCGGCCTGGTCGCTGTCCTTGAGCTTGAGGGGGCCCGCCTCGAACGCCGCCCGCAGCTGCGCCGAGGCGGCCGTCGCGTCCTCGTCCACCCAGCCCACGGTGTAGGTACCG
>DATHCS010000081.1:0-7550 GCA_035319405.1 Candidatus Dormiibacterota bacterium
CCCCAGGCCAGGGAAGAGCTGCACGAGCAGGCCACCGGGATGCGGCACGTACTCGGTCTGGTAGAGGTAGTCATAGCCGGGTTGGAACAGGTGACCCGAGGACGCCACGTTGTAGGCGAGCAGTAGCGCCACCGGGATCGCGGCTCCCACCAGGGCCGAGGTGCTCCGCCGCCAGAGGGACCCACCGCTGCCCACGAGCATGAAGAAGGGCAGGCCCAGGATCGTCGTCAGGCGGGCCAGGGCGGCCGTGCCGAACGTCAGCGCCACGGCCACCTGGCGCCCGTCGATGATGCGGCCGAGGGCCCCACGCACGCCGCCGGGACCACCGGCCTCGCTCTCGCGCGACCCACTCGTTGGGCGACGCTCCCCGTCGAGGGCGGCGGTGATGGCGAAGAGCAGGAAGGCGCTGGCCACGACGTGGGCGAGGAACCACGTGCTGCCCAGCATCGCCGCATACCAGGCGACCGTGCCGAAGCCGTAGAAGGCGGTCGCCAGGAGGGCCACGAGCCGATCGTCGGTGAGGCGGAGCGTGAGGCGCCAGGCGAGCGCCACGTTGAGGGCGCCGATCGCGGCGGCCACCAGGGCCGCATCGGTGCCGAGCCCGCCGAGTGCCACGAACGGCAGGAGGATGAGGGCCGGCAGCGGCGGGAAGGGCACCAGCCCATAGCCCGGCTGGCCCGCCAGCGGGAAGACGTCCTGGAAGTAGCCGTTCTGGAACGGCCCGCTGTCGACGGGCCAGGTGATGGCGAACCGGCCGTGCAGGTAGGCGTCGGCCTGCCACACGAAGTGGTCGTAGATGTTCTGCCGGGCGGGGTTCGAGACGACGTACACGACCAGCGCAAGCCAGAACACGGCGAAGCCGAGCCAGGCCGGGTCGAACGAGCCCAGCAGGTCGCGCAGCCACGACCCGGCCGCCTGCGGGAGGGTGGCGCGAAGGGACCCCGGACGGGCCGTTGCTATACTGCGGGCCACTCTCGTCGCTCGTTCAGGAGGCCGGTTGGACTCGTCAGCGCCACGGGCGGGTGAGGCCGACCGTGGACGCGGCGCGTCGAGGCGCTCGGGCGGGACGCCGGCGGCCATCCCCTCCGTCGCGATCCTGTTGCTCGCAGCGCTCGCGCTGCGGCTCATCATCGCATACGTCCTCTTTCCGGCCTCCGGCTTCAAGAACGACGTCGGCGCATTCACCTCCTGGGCCCTGACCCTCGCCCACGCCGGCCCGGGCGGCTTCTACGGCAGCGCGGGCTTCGCCGACTACCCGCCCGGCTACCTCTACGTGCTGTGGCTCATCGGCTCGCTGGCCAACGGCCTCTCGGGCCTGCTCGGTGGGGGCTCGGTCGTCGTCGCCGGCAGCACCACCAGCCTGCCGGCGTTCCTCGCCGGCGCCATGCTCAAGCTGCCGCCGATGCTGGCCGACATCGCCATCGGCTACCTCATCTATCGCGTGGTGCGCCACTGGATGGGCGACCGGCGGGAGGCGCAGGGCGCCGCGTTGGGTGCCGCCGCGTTGTACGTCTTCAACCCCGTCACGTGGTACGACTCGGCCCTCTGGGGCCAGGTCGACGCGGTCGGCGCGCTGGTGCTGCTGCTGGCCGTCATCTGGCTTATCGACGGGTTCTCCGAGGGCGCGGTCGCGGCGGCGGTGCTGGCCGGCCTGATCAAGCCGCAGTTCGGGGTGGTCCTGGCGCCCATGGTCGCGGTGCTGCTGCTGCGCCGGCACCTCGTCTTCCGCGGCAGCGGGCCCCGCCCGACCCTCGTGCCGCGCTTCCTGCGGGGCTGGGTCGTGGAGGAACAGGGGCCCTGGCGGCTGGTGAGCTGTGCGGTGGTCGGCGCGGCCGTGTTGCTGCTGCTCATCACGCCGTTCTCGCTCGACCTGCCGGGCCTGATCCAGCGCCTGCAGAGCACGGCCGACACCTACCCCTACCTGAGCGTCAACGCCTTCAACCCGTGGGCCCTCGTCGGGGCGGGCGGCCAGCCCTCGCTCGCCGAGGCGGGCGGCTGGTCCTCGGACACCGTGCCGTTCCTGGGACCGCTGAGCGGCGTCCAGGTGGGGGCGCTGCTGCTCGGCGGGGCGTACCTGGTGGCGGTCGTCCAGCTGGCCATGAGCGATTCACGCCGCTCGATCCTGCTCGCCGCGACCTTCCTCGCGCTGGCCTTCTTCGTGCTGCCTACGCGGGTGCACGAACGGTATCTCTTCCCGGTCTTCGCCCTGCTGCCGCTGCTGGCCGTGGGCTCGCGCTCCTTCAAGGTGGCCACGCTCGTGCTGGCCGGGGCCTCGCTGGTCAACCTCCATGCCGAGCTCACCAACCCGCTCTACGGCACGGCCAACGTCACGGACCTGCCGCTGGGGGCCGATTTCCGGACCTACTGGTGGGTGACCCTCAGCGCGCTGCTGCAGACCGGGGCGTTCGTCTACGTGCTGTGGCGGCTGCGGCCGGCGGTCGATCTGGTGGTGGATCCGCTGCGACGCCTGGCCGGTCTCGCGGCGCGCCGGCCGGACCTCGACCCGTACGAGGCCCCGCCGAGACCTCCAGCGCCGGCTCCGACGGACGGGCTGGTGCCCGTGGCTGCCGCGGTCGGCTCGCGGCCGGGCGGGATCGCGGGCTGGCTGGCCGGCCTGCCGCTGCCGAGCTGGTGGGAGCGCCGCTCCGTCCGCCGGGACCGCAGCGCGGAGCTGCGCACCGAGCGCTACGGCCGGCCGGACCGGCTGGACCTGCTGGTGATGCTGCTGCTCGTGGTGGCCGCCATGACCCTCCGCACGTGGCGGCTCGAGGAGCCGTACGGCATGCACTTCGACGAGGTCTACCACGCCCGCACGGCGACCGAGTTCCTGCAGGACTGGCGCTACGGCGAGCCACATGACATCTACGAGTTCACGCATCCCCACCTGGCCAAGTACGCCATCGCCATGGGGCTGGTGCTCTTCGGGGACGACCAGGTGACCGGCCAGGCCACGCTCGCCGGGCCGGTCAGCGACGTGGCGGCGGAGCAGCGCTGGAGCCCCGCGGACCAGCCGGCCGAGCGCGATGGCGACCGCTTCTACACGGCCTCTAAGGAGGGCGTGGGGGCCTACGACCTGGCCAGCCGTGCGCTCGTCACGATGCTGCAGCTCCCCGACGGACGGGTGCCGGCCCGCCTGGTGGTCGACGGGGACGCCCACCGCCTCTACGTCGTGGACAGCGCCGGCGGGGCGTGGAGCCTCGACACGCAGCTGCTCGACGCGGTCCGCCGCGGTGCCACGACGGATCTGGTCGCGGCCTCTGTCGAGCACCTCGGAGAGGTCGGCGGGGCGCCGCTGGACCTTGCCGTCTCCCCTGACGGCGCCTCGCTCGTGGCCGTCCTTTCCGGCGGGCACCTGGTGAGCCTCGACACGACCGACGGGCACCGCACGGCGGCCGTCGACGACGCAGGCGCAGCCGCGGTCGTGGCCGTGGAGGGCAGGGGCCAGGGCGGCCAGGTAGCGGTGGCCGACGGGGGCGGCTTGACCCTGCGCGATCCGGCCACGCTGACCGTCGCCGCCTCGGTCAACCTGGCTCCTGCGACGGGCCTCGTGCTGATGACCGGCCTTGACCAACCCACGCTCTACGTGGCGACCTCGGCCGGGCTGTCCTGGGTCAGCCTGCCGAGCACCGGCAGTCCGGTCGCCGGTGGGCCGTTGAAGATGCCGGGCCCGGTGCGGGACGTGGCCTGGGACGACGCCTCGAACCTGATCCACGTTCTGGGCCGCACGGCCGATGGGACGTCCGACACGGTCTACGTCGTCGAGCCGCACGCGAACTCGGTGTTCGCCGACGCCCGCCTGCCCTTCTCGACGACGGCCTGGGCGCTCGACACGCAGCGCGATCGACCCTCCCAGGATCGCCAACAGCTGCTGGCGGTCGACAGCGTGGGGCAGCTGGCGGTGGTCGACATCGGCCAGCACGCCTTCGCCTGGCGGTTCGTGGGCGTGATCCTCGGGGCGATCATGGGGGCCCTCATCTACCTGCTCTGCCGTTTCCTCTTCCGGCGCCGCAGCGTGGCCCTGTTCGCTGCCGGGCTGACCCTTGTGGAGGGCATGTTCTTCGCGCAGTCGCGCATCGCCATGAACGACATCTACGTGGCGTTCTTCATCGTCGCGGCGTACACGCTCTTCACGCCCTTCTACCTGGGGATCTGGCGCCGCCGCTCGGCGCTCCTGGTGGGCATCCCGATCATCGGGATCCTGCTCGGCCTCGCGCTCGCGTCCAAGTGGGTGGGCGCCTACGCGATCGGGGGCATCGTGCTGCTGATCCTGCTGCGGTCCGCGCTCGGGCGGATCGTGGCCCTGGCCGGCCTGATCGGCCTGACGGGCATCCTTGGCTGGCTCGCCATCGGCAGCTCGACGGCGGACGCGCCCCTCGGCGATGCCACGTTCCTGGTCATCATGGTGGCGCTGACGGCACTCCTCGCGGCAGCGATCGTGCTGCGGCCGGTGCGCTGGACCGTCGACGAGGTGCGCTTTGCGGTGGCTGCGCCGGCGGCCCTCGGCGCGCTGGTCGGGTTGGCCGCGATCGCCCTAGGTAGCCGCCTGCCGGCAACCGGCGCACTCACGTCGCGCAACCTGGCGCTGCTGGCAGCGGTCCTGCTGGGCGTCGGCCTGCTCGCCTACGGCGCGTTCTCGCTTGCCGCGCGGCGCGGCCTGGGTCCGCTGGCGCAGCCGGCCGGGGAGGCCGCCGCTCCGCCCACCGACGGCGCGCCCGTGCCCGCTCCGGGGCCGAGCGAGGACGAGCTGGCCCCCGCCGATCCGCCGCGCCAGGCCTGGCTGCTGCCCGGCGCGCGCTGGGGTGCGCCCTGGCTGCTGACCCTCGGGTGCATGACGGCGCTGCCGCTGCTGGTCTACGTCATCAGCTACACGCCGTGGGTCGCGCTGGGCAACCAGTTCTGGACCGGCTTCCCGCCCGGCAACACGGGCCAGACGCTGTGGGACCTGACGATCTCCATGTACAACTACCACAACGACCTGCGGGCGGCTCATGCCGCCTCCTCGCCGTGGTGGGCCTGGCCGCTCGACCTCAAGCCGGTGTGGTTCTTCCAGCAGGGCTACGCCGACGGCACCACCGGCATCATCTACGACGCCGGCAACCTGCTGTTGTTCTGGTTCTCCCTGCCCGTGCTCGCCTGGACGGGCTTCCAGGCATGGATCCGCCGGAGCCTGCCGCTGACGCTGCTGCTGGTCGGGTTCCTCTGCCAGTGGCTGCCATGGGCCCGCATCGACCGGGCCACGTTCCAGTACCACTACTTCACGGCGCTGCCCTTCCTCGTCGCGGCGGTGGCCTACTTCCTGGCCGAGCTGTGGCACGGGCCATCGCCGCGCACCTGGCTGCTGGCACGGCTGGCGGTGGCCGGCGTGATCGTGGGCGTGCCCGTGATGTGGCTCCTGCGGACGCCGCTCTGCTGGGCGGCCGACGTGGCCAAGGTCTCGCCGACGTCGCAGGTTTGCGGCTACGTCAGCCTGCCCATGGTCGTGACCGAGCGCGTGGCGGCGGTGGCGATCATTCTGTTCATCGGCGGGCTGTTGCTGCTCTGGCAGCTGCGGCTCTACCTGCGCGAGGATCGCGCCGGCCGGCGAGGCGGACGCGGTGGGGCGCAGGCCGCGGGGCTGCTGTGGCTCGGCGTGACCGCCGCCGCCACGATCGCCGCCCTCGTGCTGGCCGCCGGGCGGTTCGGGGAGCAGCCGCTCCTCTCCGTCCCGCTCGGCAACGCGGGCCCCTACGTCTTCGCGATCGTCCTCCTGGTGCCGCTTTGCGCGATCGCCTACCTCGCCCTGCTGTCGCGTGACCCGCGGCGCTTCGCGCTGGGGCTCGTGGGCGCCTTCACGATGTGGTTCCTCGTGTTCTACCCGGACATCGCCGGGCTGCCGATCCCGACGGGCCTGAAGAACCTGTTCCAGGTGCTGCCGCTGCCGACGTATGCCTACGACTTCCAGTTCGCCGTCAACACGGACCCGGCCGTCCAGGTGCGGGTCATCGGTCCGGAGTCGCTGGCGCTCACCCTGGTCACCGCCGCGCTGGCCGTCGCCGTGATGTACGCCGCCTGGTCCTGGCGACTGGCCCGCATCGAAGCCGGCCGGCCGGCCGGGCCAAGCCGTCCGCCCGTGGCGCCGCGCGGGCTCGACGCTCCGGCCGCCTAGCCCCCCAGCCCGCACCTCGCGGCCCGGATCAGCGCGCTCTGCGGCCGTCCCGCGGCGCCGACGGTGCCTGGCCGCGGCCCGTTGTCATGGCGAAGCCGTTGACAGGGCGCAACGGCAGCGAGCGTGGGCGGCCGTCCACCGTACCATCCGGCCTCTCGCCGCAGGGACCCGTGCGCTATGGTCGGTTGAGGGCGCGACGCGGACACTGCTGCGACGGCAGGCCAACAGGCCGGCCTGTCTGTCATGCGCCCCGGACGCCATCGATGACCATCGCTCGACGCCGCATCTGCGCCGCGCTCCTCGCCGCCATGCTGGCGCTGGCGGCAGCCCCGGCCGCCCCGGGGACGACCGCGCCCGCCCGCGCGGCGTCCTGGCTGACGCCGATCGGGGCCGAGGCCCGCGAGCTCGAGCTGCTCAACGACCAGCGGGCTGCCGTCGGCGAGGCCCCCGTGATCATGGACCCGCGCATCCAGGCCATCGCCGAGGCGCGCTCGATGGACATGGCCACGCGGCACTACTTCTCGCACACCCAGCCGGACGGGCGAACGGCCTTCTCCATGCTCGACGCATCCGGCGTGAGCTGGAGCCGCGCCGGAGAGATCATCGCCTGGAACGCCGGCTTCGGCGACTACGCCGGCTCGGCCGACGAGGCCGCCAGTCAGTGGCACGACTCGGCGCCCCACTACGCAATCATCACCACGGCGGCCTACACCGCCGCGGGCGTGGGAGTCGCCTACGACAGCAGCAGCGGGCGGACCTACTGGACGGCCATCTTCATCCAGGGTCCACCGCCACCGCCTCCGCCCCCGCCGCCCAGCGACCCCGACCGCGTGGCTGGGACGGACCGCTACGCGACGGCCGCGATGACCTCCGCCGAGGCCTTCGCGCCGGGCGTGACCGTGGCCTACGTGGCCACCGGCGAGGCCTATCCCGACGCGCTCGCGGGGGCGGCCGCGGCTGCCGCCGATGACGCGCCGGTGCTGCTGGTGCGCGACGACCTGGTTCCGATGGCCACCGCCTACGAGCTCGATCGCCTCCAGCCGGGGCGGATCGTGCTGCTGGGTGGCACCGGCTCGGTCGACACCGCGGTGATGAGCCTGCTCGACGGCTACACGCAGGGCGGCGTCACGCGCCTCGCCGGCTCCGATCGATACGCCACCGCCGCGGCGATCTCGCGGGCGACCTTCGCTGCCGGCGTGCCCCTCGTGTACGTCGCAACAGGCCTCGACTTTGCGGATGCGCTGGCCGGCTCCGCCGCCGCGGCCCACCTCGGCGCGCCCATCCTCCTCGTCGGCACGACCGTGCCGAGCGCCACCGCCACGGAGCTGGCACGGCTCAAGCCCGGGCGCATCGTGGTCCTTGGCGGCAGCGGCGCGGTCTCGGAGGCCGTGCGCGGGGCCCTCGT
>DATHCS010000082.1:0-2432 GCA_035319405.1 Candidatus Dormiibacterota bacterium
CCGATCCAGACCAGGCGTGGCTCCGGCGGCAACAGCATGAAGATCAGGAACGGCTCGACCCAGGTCACGTGGGGCAGGCCCGCACCGATCCAGCCCCCGACGACGCGACCGCGCGCATCGCGGGGCAGTCGTTCCGGACCGACCAGCTCGAGGCGCCAGCCCAGCGGCCAGCGTGCCAGCCCACGGAACAGGCCCCGAGCCATGCGCAGGATCAGGGGCAGGCGGCATGACAGCGTCGCGTCGCGGCTCGGGCCTGGGCGCCGGCGGCGCGCCAGGGCCTCGGGCCGCGCGGCATCGGCCCTCCCAGCCGCCCCGCCACCCCGCAAGCGCTGACGAAGCCCCATCGACGCCTCCCGCCACGCCGCAGCCTGGCCATGATGCGCCCCGCGGACGGGGGTCGTCGGGTCAGCGCACCAGGAGCAGGCTGGTCAGGAGGATGGCCAGTACGCCCAGCGAGACCAGCACGTACACGCGGTCGCGCTCCTCGATGAAGAGGATGAGCGACGTCAGCACGCGCAGGATCGGCGTGAGCACGAGCACGAAGAGGCCCAGCTGTGCGATGGCCAGCGGCTGCAGCACAGCCAACCCCCCCAGCAACCCCGGCAACGTGTAGACGGGCTCGCTCGGCAATGCCGCTCCGGTCAGCGATCCGGTCCAGCCCACGAACGCCGCCAGCACCACCCCGATGATCAGCAGCGTCGCGCTGATGGCCACGCCGATGGTCAGCACCCGGCTGACCGCCAGGCGCAGGGCCTCCGGGTCGGCCTGCCGTCCCGACCGCGCCTCCGTCTCGCCCGAGGTCACCCGCGGCTCGCTCATCCGCCGAACCCGATGTCGAGGCCGAGGCCGCGGGCGATCAGCTGCAGGGCGATGACGATCAGCACCGGCACGAAGATCAGGCGGACCTGCTGGTTGCGCAGCCGCACGAGCAGGCGCGCTCCGAGGATGGCACCCGCCAGCACACCCAGGGCGACCGGCGTGGCGATCTGCACATCGACGTCGCCCCGCCCGATGTAGATCCCGGCCGAAGCCGCGGCGGTCACGCCGATCATGAAGTTGCTGGTGGCCGTGGAGACCTTCATGGGCAGGCGCATCGCGCCGTCCATGGCCAGCACCTTGAGCGCGCCGGAGCCGATGCCCAGCAGCCCCGAGATGAGCCCGGCGAAGCCCATGGCCACGAAACCGAGCCCGATGCGTCGCGCGGCATAGGGCACCTCCCGGCCGAGGCGCGCGTCGGGGTAGCTCGAGACGAGGCCGAGCGCTTGGGCGGCGGCCGAGGGCGGCGTCTCCGGCGGGAGCTCCTCGCGCAGGCGGTAGACCTGCATGCCCGCCGAGAAGAGCAGCACGATGCCCAGCAGCAGGAAGAGCAGCTGCGGCGCGACGATGGCGGCCAGGAGCGCTCCCAGGACCGCTCCGCTCGTGGTGGCGAGCTCGAGGAACATGCCCACACGGAGGTTGGTCAGGCGATCGCGCACGTAGGCTGCGGCGGCCCCCGAGCTCGTGGCGATGATGGAGACGATGCTGGCCCCGATGGCAACCCGGATGTCGACGCCGTAGAGGAACGTCAGGGCGGGGATCACGAGCATGCCCCCGCCGATGCCAGCCAGCGCGCCCAGCACCCCCGCGGCGATGCTGATGGCGAAGATCGTCAGGTCCTGGGTCGGGCTCACCGAGCCGGATCAGGCGGCGAGGCGGCCGCAGGTGCCGGCTCGGCCGCAGGTGCCGGCTCGGCTTCCGGCGGGGCCGGGCCACCGCCGGCCTCCTGACGGCCAGGGGCCGGGCGGAGGCGGTTCCAGATCAGCAGCACGATCCCCGCCACGATCGCGCCGCTGCCGATGAGCATGGCCACGGGCAGCCCGAAGAAGGTGAAGTCGTAGCTCAAGCGGAAAGTCTCCAGCGCGGTGCGCACGGCGCCGTACCAGATCAGCCAGAAGGCCAGCAGGTCGCCGTCGCGCAGGTGGGCCGCGAAACGCGTGATGAGGACCAGCGCCACGAGGCCACCCATGAAGCTGAGGGCCGATTCGTAGAAGAAGAGCGGGTGGAACGCGGTCCCAGGCGGGTAGAGGTCGCAGGAATAGGCGGGCACCCGATGGGCGCAGTCGATGACGATGCCCCAGGGCAGGTTGGTCGGCGGCCCGTACAGCTCCTGGTTGAAGAAGTTGCCCCAGCGCGCGATGGCCTGGCCGAAGAAGAGCGCGGGGATGACCGTGTCGACCCAGCGCAGGAACGGCTGGTGGGCGTGGCGCGCGTACAGCCAGGCACCGACCATCCCACCGAGCACCCCGCCGTAGAGGGCCAGGCCGCTGTAGGGAGGCAGCACGATCTTGAGCAGGTCGTCCTTGTAGAGCGCCCACTGGTCGATCACGTGGTAGAGCCGGGCGCCGACCACGCCGCCCACGAGCACCCACAGGAGCGCGTCGCCGACGTGGCGC
>DATHCS010000083.1:0-3829 GCA_035319405.1 Candidatus Dormiibacterota bacterium
CTCGTGCTCGTCGCGGATGCCCGGCAGCCAGTCGGCGGCGGTCCCCTCGTCGGGCTCCACCGGCGCGAGTGCGGAGTCGGCGCCCGGCTCCTCGCCCGCGGCCACCACCTCGACCGAGGTCACGCGGACGGTTCCCGCGTCGGGGTCGAGGCCGCGGCCGCGCGCGGTTCCGCGCGCCCTTCCGCGGGCCGCACGGCCGTCCCCCTTTGCGGCACGTGCCGCCGCCTCAGCCGCGCGGGCGACGGTCACGGAGGCGTCCTCCTCGAGCACCCGCAGGCGGATCTCCTGGACCTGGTCGCGGATCGCCGCGGCGCGCTCGAACTCCAGGTTGCGCGCCGCCTCGCGCATCTGCGCCTCGAGGCGCTCCACGAAGCGGGCAACCTGCTCGCGGGGCAGGTCCGTGAGCTGCCGGTCGTCCGCGCCGGTGTAGGTCCCGGGCGCCTCGGCCACGGCACGCAGCCGGTCGTTGATGTCGCGGATCTCCTTGACGATCGTGGCCGGCTCGACGCCGTGCTCCTCGTTGTAGCGCTCCTGGACGGAGCGCCGCCGGTTCGTCTCGTCGATCGCCACCTGCATCGACTCGGTGACCACGTCCGCGTACATCACGACGTGGCCGCCCACGTTGCGGGCCGCCCGCCCGGCGACCTGGATCAGCGACCAGGCGCTGCGCAGGAAGCCCTCCTTGTCGGCGTCGAGGATGGCCACCAGGGTGACCTCGGGCAGGTCGATGCCCTCGCGCAGGAGGTTGATGCCCACCAGCACGTCGTAGACCCCCAGGCGCAGGTCGCGCAGGATCTGCACCCGCTCGAGCGTGTCCACCTCGCTGTGCAGGTAGGAGACCTTGACGCCCAGCTCGCGCAGGTAGTCCGCCAGGTCCTCGGCCATGCGCTTGGTGAGCGTCGTCACGAGGACCCGCTCGCCGCGCTCGACGCGCTCCTGGATGCGCTCCAGCAGGTCGTCGATCTGGCCCTCCGTGGGCCGCACCTCGACGGTCGGGTCGACGATGCCGGTCGGCCGGATGAGCTGCTCGACGACCTGCGTCGATCGCTCAAGCTCGTAGGCGCCCGGCGTAGCCGACATGTAGACGACCTGGTCGAGGTGGTCCTGGAACTCCTCGAACGTCAGCGGCCGGTTGTCCAGCGCCGAGGGCAGCCGGAAGCCGTACTCGACGAGGATCTCCTTGCGCGTGCGGTCGTTCTTGTACATGCCGACCACCTGGGGGATGGTCATGTGGCTCTCGTCCACGACCAGAAGCCAGTCGGGCGGGAAGTAGTCCAGCAGCGTCCAGGGCCGCGAGCCGGCCTCGCGGCGGGCGAGGTGGCGCGAGTAGTTCTCGATGCCCGAGCAGAAGCCCAGCTCGCGCATCATCTCCAGGTCGAAGGTCGTGCGCTGGCGCAGGCGGGCGGCCTCGAGGGCCATGCCCTTCGTCTCCAGCTCGGCCGTGCGCGCCTCCATCTCGGCGTCGATATCGACCAGGGCCTCGCGCAGCTTGTCGGCCGGCGTGACGTAGTGGCTGGCCGGGTAGACGTTGAGCTCATTGCGCTGCGCCAGCACCTCGCCCGTCAGCGGGTCGAGCTCGGTGATGCGCTCGACCTCGTCGCCGAAGAACTGCACACGCACCACGAAGTCGTCGTAGGCGGGCTGCACCTCGAGGGTGTCGCCACGGACGCGGAAGCGGGCCCGGGCGAGGGCCTGGTCGTTGCGCTGGTACTGCAGGTCAACGAGCTGGCGCAGCACGCCATCACGGCGGTAGCGACCGCCGACCTTCAGGCGGATGACGGTCGCCCCGTAGTCGACCGGCGCGCCGAGGCCGTAGATGCAGCTGACGCTGGCGACGATGATCACGTCGCGTCGCTCGAAGAGGGCGTGGGTCGCAGCGTGACGCAGCTTGTCGATCTCGTCGTTGCGCGACGAGTCCTTCTCGATGTAGGTGTCGCTGCGGGGCAGGTACGCCTCGGGCTGGTAGTAGTCGAAGTAGCTGACGAAGTATTCGACGGCGTTCTCGGGGAAGAACTCGCGGAACTCGCTGTAGAGCTGCGCGGCCAGCGTCTTGTTGTGGGCGAGGACGAGGGTCGGCTTCTGCGCCCGCTCGATCGTCCAGGCGATCGTGGCGGTCTTGCCGGTGCCCGTGGCGCCCAGCAGCACCTGCTCCCGATCGCCACGCGCCAGTCCGCCCGCCAGGCGCTCGATGGCGCGGGGCTGGTCGCCGGTCGGCTGGAAGGGGGCGACGAGCTTGAACTCGGGCAAGTGCGCGGATCCTCGGCGGTCGTTCGGGCGGGTTGCCAGTCTACCACGCGGACCGCCGATTCCGAACGGGCGTTCTACGTGCCGGCGCCACCCTCGTCATGGCGCTCCAGCGCGGCGCGGAAGGCGCGCTCCACCCGCGCCTCGACCTCCGCTGGCGTGCCGGAGGCCGAGATGATGCGACCGGTCACGGGCCGCAAGCGGGAGAAGCGGTCCCCCTGCGCGGCGATGCGTCGTTCGGCGTCCGCCGTCGGCACGCCGCGCCCGGCCAGCCGCTCGCGCTGCTCGGCGGGCGTGCAGGTGACCACCCAGACCTCCTGGCAGGCGTCGGCCAGTCCGCCCTCGACGAGCTTGATGGCCTCGATCACGACCGCGGCGGCCCCGCCCGACTCCGCCTCCGCCAGGCGGGCCAGGATCCGTCGCCGCACCTCCGAATGGGTGAGCCCTTCGAGCGCGGCGAGCTCGGCCGGGTCCTCGAAGACCCGGCCCGCCAGCGCCGCGCGATCGAGGGTCCCGTCGGGGCGACGGACCTCATCGCCGAAGCGCGCGAAGATCGCCTCCCTGACGTCGGGCAGGTCGGTCACCTCGCGGGCCAGCTCGTCCGCATCGATGACGATCGCGCCGCGGTCCCCGAGCCAGCCGGCCACGGTGCTCTTGCCACAGCCGATGGGACCCGTCAGACCGATCCGCACGGTCATCTGGGCGCTCGCTCCTCGAGGGCCAGCCAGGCGTCCTCCGCCTGCGCCAGGGCGGCGTCGACGTCGGCCAGCTCGCTGGACAGCCGTCGCAGCTCCACGAAGTTGGCCTGCACGTCCGGCCGGCCAAGGGCCAGCTCGAGATGGTTCTTGCGCAGGCCCAGGCGGGTGAGGTCGGTTTCAACGCTCGCCCGCTGCCGGCGGTAGGCATCCTTGGAGAGCGGCGCCATGACCGCGGCCCCCGTGGCTGTTCCGCGCCCCGGCCGCGCTGACGTCGTGGCGGACGGCGGCGCGACCGGTGGGGAGGGCATCGCCCCGGCGCCGTGCGACGGCCGGCCGTCCAGGCGCCGCGACTGCACCTCGAGCTCGCCCGCGACGGTCCAGCCGCCCGCGACGGCCTCGCGCCAGGCCCGCCAGCCGCCCTCGAAGGCAGCGGCGCGCCCGGCCTGGCCGCCCCGACCCGCCTCCACGATCCACAGGCGTGCGGCGATCGTCTCGAGCAGGCGCCGATCGTGGGAGACGATCAGCAGCGTGGCCGAGGATTCACGGAGGAAGGCCTCGAGCGCCTCGCGGGCCGGGATGTCGAGGTGGTTGGTCGGCTCGTCGAGCAGCAGCAGGTTGGCCGGGCTCACGCCGAGGAGGGCCAGCTCGAGCCGCGAGCGCTCCCCGCCCGACAGCTCGCTCACCGGCTTGAAGACCTCCTCGCCGCGGAACAGGAACCGGGCCAGGTAGGAGCGGGCGGGGCCGACCTCGACCGGTGCGGTCTCGAGCAGCGCGTCGAGCACCGTGGCGCCGGGAATCGCGGTCGCGCGCAGCTGCGCGAGGTAGCCAGGCTGGACCGACGCGCCCAGGCGCACGATGCCCTCCAGCGGTTCGAGCTCGCCGGCGAC
>DATHCS010000084.1:0-5865 GCA_035319405.1 Candidatus Dormiibacterota bacterium
GACCGCGCTATTCAGGGCCACCGCATTCGCCACGTCGTCGCGGCCCACCATCTCGACCACGAAGGACTGGCGGACCGGCATGTCGACCGCGTTCAGCACCCCGAGCGCCGCCGCGAGGACCCACACCATCCACACCTGGACGCTGTCGGTGGCCACGAGCACGCCCAGGATGAGCGCCAGCACCGCGGAGCCGCCCTGCGTCACGTACAGCGTGCGGCGCTTGGGCAGGGCATCGGCGATGAGGCCGCCGAAGAGCCCGAAGAGCAGGACCGGCAGGAACTGCACGGCGGCCGTGATGCCGAGCGCGACCGGGTCGCCGGTCAGCTCCAGGACCAGCCAGCTCTGGGCGACGGTCTGCATCCAGGTGCCGACCAGCGAGATGAGCTGGCCGAACCAGAACAGCCGGAAGTTCCGGTGCCCGAGGGCCGAGAACCCCCGCCGCAGGCCGGTCGTCGAGCTCGTCACTCGATCACGCCGGCGCCGGCGCAGTCGATCGCTGCGTCGCCGCCAGCTCGATCAGGTCGACGCAGCGGGCCAGACCGAGTCGTCCCGTGTCAAGCGCCAGGTCGTAGTGCCGCAGGTCCATCCAGTCGGCGTCGAAGTGGCTGCGGATGTAGGCGCCGCGTGCGGCGTCGATCGAGCGACACAGGTCGCGCAACTCGGCGTCCGTCGCATCGGGTCGCAGCTCGTCGGGCGCCTCCTCGACGCGCGAGCGCAGGTAGCGCACACGGTCGGCGAGCGCGGCGTGCAGCTGCACGCGCAGCAGGTCAGCCCGGCCGGCCAGGATCCAGGCTCCGCCGCGGCCCACGATCACGGCGTTGCCACTGGCGGCAGCCTCCTCGATCACCGAGCGGGTGATCGCGAAAAGCCGCTCACCAACGGCCGGACCGGTGACGGCGAGGCCGGGCACGGGCGTCATGACCGCCTCCGGACCGCTCGTCGCCAGCGCCGCCGTGAGCCGCTGCCAGAGCGACGGCAGGCGCTCGTCGTAACCCTCGGCATCCGCTTCGGGGATGCCGCTGCGAGCGGCCACCCGCGCCACGAGCTCACGATCGAGGTACTCCGCGCCGAGCCGCTCGGCGAGCATGCGGCCGATGGCGCCGCCGGCGGAGCCGTAGGTGCGCGACAGCGTGACGACCGGCATCAGCCTGCCGGGAGGTGCTCGACCAGCTCCCGCACGGCATCGGCCGAGCGATCGAAGGCCGCGCGCTCCTCCGCGCTGAGCTCGATCTCGACGACCGCCTCCATGCCGCCCCGACCGAGCTTGACGGGCACGCCCACGAACAGATCGCGATGACCGTACTCCCCCCGCAGCAGCACGGCGCACGGCAGGATGGCCTTGGTGTCGCCGAGGATCGCGGCCACCATCTGGGCCACGGCCGCCGCCGGCGCGTAGTAGGCCGAGCCCGACTTGAGCAGCGCCACGACCTCGGCGCCGCCGTTGCGGGTGCGCGTCACCAGCTCCTCGATGCGCTCCGCGCTGAGGAGCTCGGTGAGGGGGACGCCCGCGACCGAGCTGTAGCGCGGCAGCGGCACCATCGTGTCGCCGTGGCCCCCCAGCACGAAGGCGTGCGTGCTGGTCACGGAAACGCCGAGCTCCCAGGCGATGAAGGTGCGGAAGCGCGCGCTGTCCAGCACGCCCGCCATGCCCAGCACCCGCTCACGCGGGAAGCCGCTGGCCTGCAGCGCGACGTGGCACATCGCGTCGAGCGGGTTGGTGACCACGATGAGGACGGCCTCGGGCGACACGGCGGTCGCCTGCTGCACGACGCTGCGCACGATGGCCGTGTTCTTGGCCAACAGGTCGTCGCGGCTCATGCCCGGCTGACGCGCCAGCCCGCTCGTCACGACCACGATGTCGGAGCCCGCCGTGTCGGCATAGTCGTTGCTGCCCGAGATGCGGCAGTCGTGGCCCAGCACGGGGGCAGACTCGGAGAGGTCGAGCGCCTTGCCCTGGGGCAGGCCCTCCACGATGTCGACCAGCACCACGTCGGCCAGGCCGGCCTCGACGATGCGCTGCGCGGTCGTCGCGCCGACGTTGCCGGCACCGATGACGGTGACCTTCGGACGGGCCATGGGTGGACGCGCTCCTTGTGCGAACGGTGGCGGGACGGTCCTCCCATTCTAGTCTCGCGGTCCCGCCAGCCCGGCGAGCAGGTACGATGGCGCGGTGACCCGCGACAAGCCCGACGCGTCCAAGCGGCAGGCGTCCGACGCGTCGCTCGACCCGTCGGTGCAGGCGGACTGGCCGCCGGTCGGCGGGGGCCTGGAGCGCTACCGGATCGACCCCACGTGGCGCTTCGAGACGCTCGCCGTCCACGCTGGCTTCGAGCCCGACGCGGAGACCGGCGCCGTGGCCCCGCCCATCTACCAGACCAGCACCTACGCCCAGGAGGGCGTAGGCCGGCCGCGCAACGGCTGGGAGTACGCCCGCACCGACAATCCGACCCGGTCCCGCCTGGAGGCGGCCGTCGCGGCGCTGGAAGGTGGTCGCGTCGGCGTCGCCTTCGCCAGCGGCTCGGCGACCACGCACGCCATCGCCTCCCTGGCTCGTGCTGGCGAGGAGGTCGTCGTCAGCGACGATGTCTACGGCGGCACCTACCGGCTCTTCGAGCGCGTCCTGAAGGACCTGGGCGTGCAGGCCCGCTACGTAGACCTGACGGGGGATCCGGCGGCGGCGCTGGCCGACGCGGTCGGCCCCAAGACGCGCCTGGTGTGGGTGGAATCGCCCTCGAACCCGCTGCTCAAGCTGATCGACCTCAAGGCGACCGCGGCCGCGCTGACCGGCCGAAGCGGGGCCCGCGACGAGCGCCCGCTGCTGGTCGTGGACAACACCTTCGCCTCGCCCGTGCTGCAGCGTCCGCTGATGCTCGGCGCCGACATCGTCTACCACAGCTCGACGAAATACCTGGCGGGCCACTCGGACACCGTGAACGGCGTCGCGGTCACATCCCGCCAGGAGGTGGCCGAGCAGCTGGCCTTCCTGCAGAACGCGTTGGGGGCGGTGCCGGGCCCGTTCGACTGCTTCCTCGTGCTGCGCGGCCTGCGCACGCTGCCGCTCCGCGTGGAGCGGCACGCCAACAACGCGCTGGTGGTAGCGCACGCCCTCGCGGAGCGGAGCGACATCGCCGTGCTGCGCTACCCGGGCCTGATCGCTGGCGCCCATGCCCACCCGCAGGCCAAGCTGGCCGCGCGCCAGATGGCCTATCCCGGCGGCATGGTCAGCTTCGTGCCGCGCGAGCGCGGCGGTCGAAGCCCCTCGGAGCGGGCGCGGCGCTTCTGCGAGGCCACCCGCCTCTTCGTGCTGGCCGAGTCGCTCGGCGGCGTGGAGTCGCTCTGCGAGGTCCCGGCCGCGATGACCCACGGCTCAGTGCAGGGCTCGCCACTGGAGGTGCCCGCTGCCCTCGTGCGCCTGTCGGTGGGCATCGAGCACTCGGATGATCTGGTCGCCGACGTGACCCAGGCGCTCGACCGGGCCTGAGCCGCTCGTGACCCGCCGCGTCGTCATCGTCGGCGGGGGGTTCGCGGGTGTCAGCGCGGCCCAGGAGCTGGCAAAGCGGCTGCGCCGCCAGGGCCGCCTGGGCGGCCAGCGCGATGCAGACCCCGCCGGCTCGGTGGAGGTGCTGCTGCTCAACCGCGACAACTACTTCGTCTTCCAGCCCCTCCTGGCGGACATCATCTCGGGCACGATCGAGACGACGCACGTTGTGGTGCCGCTGCGGCGGATGCTGCCGGGCGTCGACGTCGAGGTGGGCATCGTGGAGCGGCTCGACACGGTCGCGCGGCAGGTGCACCTGCGGCGGCGCGTGAGCGGCGAGGCGGTGACGGTGACGTACGAGGCGCTGGTGCTGGCGACGGGCAGCGTGACCGACTTCAGCGCGGTGCCGGGCATGGCCGAGCACGCCCTCGGCGTGCGCACGCTCGGCGATGCGTTCTACCTGCGCAATCGCGCCCTCGACATGCTCGAGGAGGCGCGCATGGAGGCTGACCCCGCGCGGCGGGCGCGCTTCCTGACCTTCGTCGTGGTCGGGGGCGGCTCGACCGGCGTGGAGGTGGCCGCCGAGCTGCACGACCTGCTGCACCTGGCCGTGCGGAGCTTCCGCGGCGTCGATCTCCGGCCACGGGTCGTGCTGGTGCACGGGCACGCCCTATTGCTGCCCGCGCTCGGCGATCGGCTCGGCCGGTACACCACCCGCAAGATGCGCCAGTCGGGTATCGAGCTGCGCCTGCAACGGCGGCTGACACAGGTCCTGCCGGATCGCGTCGAGCTCGACGACGGCGAGATCATCGAGACGGCCACCGTGGTCAGCACGGTCGGCAACGCGCCGCCGCCGCTCCTGGCGGACCTGCCCACGCCGCACGACCGACGCGGCTGGATCACCCCCGACGCCACCTTCGCCGTGCCGGGACTGGAACGGGTCTGGGCGTTGGGCGACTGCGCCTCGATCCGCGATCCAAGGACCGAGCGGCCGATGCCGGCCACGGCGCAGCACGCCGTCCGCGAGGGTCCGCACGCGGCGCGCAACGTGCTCGCGGCCCTGGACGGACGGCCGCAGGTCCCGTTCGATTACGGCCAGCTGGGGATGCTCGTCTCGCTGGGCCGCTTCAAGGGCGCCGGCGAGGTACTCGGCTTCAAGGTCAGCGGCTTCATCGCCTGGTTCATGTGGCGCTCCTACTACCTGCTGCGCCTCCCGAGCTGGGACCGGCGCGTGCGCGTCGCGCTCGACTGGACGCTGGAGCTGCTCCTCAAGCGCGACATCGTGGAGATCTCCGTGCGCCGCACGCGAACGCGCCCGGGCGAGGAGCCGGGTGAGCTGCCGGGTGAGCCGGTCTCCGCCGGCGCCCGCCCGGACGCGGAGGACGAGCTGACCCTGTAGGTCGCCCCGGCGGGACGGCGCCGGGGGTGGCATGCTGGCCGCGCATGGATCGCTGGCAGACGATCATCGAGCCGTTCCGCATCCACTCCGTCGAACCGATCCGCATGACCACGGTCGCCGAACGAACGGCGGCGCTCGAGGCGGCCGGCTACAACCTCTTCAACCTGCACGCCGACGACGTGCTGATCGACCTGCTCACCGATTCGGGCACGGGCGCCATGAGCCGCGACCAGTGGGCGGGCATCCAGCACGGCGACGAGAGCTACGCCGGGTCGCCTTCCTGGTACCGCTTCCTGGCCGCGGTGCAGTCGCTCTTCCCCTTCCCCCACGTCATCCCGACGCACCAGGGACGGGCCGCCGAGAAGATCCTCTTCAGCGTCATCGGCGAGCCCGGCAAGGTGATCCCCAACAACACCCACTTCGACACGACCCGCGCCAACGTCGAATTCACCGGCGCCGAGGCGATCGACGTCGGCATCGCCGAGGGGCGTGTGCCCTCGACCGTCCATCCCTTCAAGGGCAACATGGACCTCGAGGCGCTGGAGGCGCTCATCGACGAGCGAGGCGCGGCCAGCGTGCCGGTGGTCTTCGTCACCATCACCAACAACTCGGGCGGTGGCCAGCCCGTCTCGCTGGAGAACCTGCGCGGCGTCCGCGCGATCTGCGACCGCCACGGCATCCCCCTCTTCCTCGACGCGTGCCGCTTCGCCGAGAACGCCTGGTTCATCCGCGAGCGAGAGCCGGGACAGGCAGGGCGCGACGTGTCCGACATCGTGCGTGAGATGGCATCGCTGGCCGACGGCATGACGATGAGCGCCAAGAAGGACCCGATGGGCAACATCGGCGGCTGGCTGGCGACGGACGACGACGACCTCGCCCAGCAGTGCCGGAACCTGCTGATCCTCACCGAGGGATTCCCGACCTACGGCGGGCTTGCCGGACGCGACCTGGAGGCCCTCGCGCAGGGACTGCGCGAGGTCGTCGACCA
>DATHCS010000085.1:0-2741 GCA_035319405.1 Candidatus Dormiibacterota bacterium
CTGTTCCTCATGCGCGAGGACGAGCTCCTGCCCGCCGTCCGGCCGCCACGGCCACATACCGTCGGCGGGGTGATGGCCCAGCTCGGGGCGGGGCTGCGGTTCGTGCGCGACTCCCCGCTGATCCTGGCCGCCATCGCGGTACTGGGCGTCGTCAGCACGGTGGCCCTCAACTTCCAGGTGTTGATCCCCGTCTACGCGCAGGACTCGCTGCACGGCGACGCCACGACCTACGGCTACCTCATGGCCGCCTCCGGCGTGGGCTCGCTGACTGCGGCGCTGGCGATCGCCTACGGCATGCGGCCCACGCTGCGCCTGCTGCTGGCCGGGGCCGCGCTGATCGGGCTCGCGCTCATCGCCCTCGCCGCGTCCCCTTCGCTCGCGGTCAGCCTGCCGATCATGGGGGTGCTGGGCTGGTCGGTCATCTCGATGGCGGCCACCACGAACACCCTCATCCAGCTCAATGTGCCCGACGTGCTGCGCGGTCGGGTGATGAGCGTCTACACGACCGTCTTCGCCGGCTCGACACCGATCGGCGGCCTGTTCACCGGATTGCTCGCGGGCGCTGCCGGCGTCGCTGCGACGATGGTGGTGGCCGGCCTCATCAGCCTCACCACTGCAGGCGTCGCCTTCGCGCGCCTGCCCGACCTGGTGCGCACGGACCCGAAGGCCCGCGCGCCGCAGGGGTACCGCTGACATGCTCGCGGTCATCCGGCTCGACTTCGACCCGTACCTGCACCTGCATGGCTGGCTTGTGCTGGACATCGCATGGGCCACGCTCGCCCTCGCCGGGGCGATCCTCCTGGCGATCCTGGTGGCGGCCCGCTTCGCTCGCCGCAGCGGACGGCTGACCGGCCTGTCGAGGCTGCGCCTCGACGACCTGCTCTTCGTCGTGGTCGGTGCCGTGCCGGGGGCCGTGGTCGGAGCGCGCCTCCTCTACGCCCTGGACTACTGGCCCTACTACTCGGCCCACCCCGAGGCCGTCGTGGACCCGTCCCAGGGCGGCCTCTCGCTGCTCGGTGCCGTGCTCGGGGGGACGCTGACGGCGGCGATCATCGCGCGGGTGCTGGAGGATCCGCCGCGCCGCTGGCTGGACATGGCCAGCGTGGCGCTGCTGGTCGCGATCGGGCTGGGCAAGCTCTCCATGCTCCTCATCGGGGCGGGCCAGGGGCAGTTCTGGGCTGGCTCCTGGGCCGTCGCGTTCGATGGTGACTGGCCTTGGCTCTCAGCGGCGCCGGCCATCCCCGCCCATCCGGCCCAGGCGTACGAGGGCCTCTGGGCGCTGGCCGGCATCGTGGCCGTCCTGGTCGTGCACGCCGGGCCGCTCATGCGCCGCCTGCCCGGCGGCTGGCGCCAGGAGGGGACGTGGGCCAGCAACCGCCAGGCGATGGGGCTGGAGGTCGCACCGGGCCGGCTGCGCTTCGGGTACGCCTACGCCTTTGCCGTCGCCTGGTGGCTTGGCGGCCGGGTGGCCATCGCCTCGCTGTGGCGTGACGAGGCCGTCGCGGGTCCCTTCAACGCCGAGCAGGCCTGGGGGCTCGTCGTGCTGGCGCTGATCGCCATCGGGGCGGTCATCTCGCTGGTCCACCAGCCCCGGCCCATCGAGCCGGAGGCGCGGTGGCGGGTCGGCCACCGCCGCTGGCGGCTGCGGGGCGGCTAGGCAGACACAGGGACCGCCGGCGGCCGGCGGCTACCCGGGATACTGGGCGATACCGATGATGTTGCCCTCGCTGTCCTTGAACCAGGCGGCGTGCACGGGACCCACCCAGGCCATCGACCCGACGGTCTTGAGGGTCGGGTAGTCGTATTCCTCGAAGGTGATGCCCATCGACTTGAGCGCGGCCACATCGGCCTCCAGGTCGTCGCTCACGAAGGCCGCCACGGTGGCTTGGCTGGTCCCCGCGCCGGACGAGCGCGAGAGCACGAGCGACGAGTCGGCGCAGTCGTAGAAGATGCCCGTCTCCAGCACTCGCGTCGGCACGAAGCCCAGCTTGCCCTCCCAGAAGGCCCGCGCCCGATCAAGGTCGGCGGCGGGAATGACGGCACGGACGATCCGGTCCTGGAGTCGCATCGAAACCTCCGGCGCGAAGCGGGGTGTCTGGATCGCCCATTGAACGCTCGCGGCGCGCGGCTCGTCAAACGCCGCCGTCCGCGGCCCTGGCGGACGATCCTCAGCCCAGCGCCAGCGAGATCACCAGCAGCACCTGCGCCGCGTGGTAGGTGCTCATCACCAGCAGCTCGCGATGGCGGATGGCGGCCACGAAGCGATCCCAGCCCAGCACGCTGTCCGAGGCGTAGAAGCTGAGTGCCCCCGCCAGGGCGATGGGATTGGCCGTCGCGCCCGCAGCCAACACCAGCAGCGAGATGGCGCCCAGGTAGAGCGCCACCGGGCGGGCGAGGCTCGCCGTGCGGCTCGCCCCGACGACGAACAGGATCTCCCGACCCACGAACCAGAAGCCGAGCGCGATCACGGCCGCCCCGATGGCGAGGCCCACCCAGCCCGCGACGCCCGCGGCCAGTCCGGGGCCGAGCAGGAAGCCGGCCACGTAGCAGGTGTGGGCGGCGAGGAACGCGGACAACCACGCCGCGAACCAGCGTCGCCGCCCGCTGCGCAGCAGCGCCACGTCGCCGGCGAGCGAGGCGACGAGGCCGGCCACGAACAGCCAGCGCTGGAGCTCCGCAGTCGGCTGCAGGGTCAGGGCGACGCCCAGGAGCGCCACGATCACCGCAGGCTTGGCGATCGC
>DATHCS010000086.1:0-2009 GCA_035319405.1 Candidatus Dormiibacterota bacterium
TGGCGGGACCATCGGCTCCCCCGAGGAGGCAGGCGGGTGAAGCTCGAACTGACCAGGCGCGGCGACTACGCCATCCGGGCCATGCTGGCGCTCGGTCGGGCTCCCGGCGAGCGGCTCAGCACCCCGACGATCGCCGCCGCCATGGGCATCCCCGTCCGATTCCTGCCGCAGGTCATGGGCGACCTCGCCAGGGCCGGCCTGGTGACCTCACAACCCGGGCGAAACGGCGGCTACCGGCTGGCGCGACCGGCGGAGCGGATCTCGATGCTCTCGATCATCGAGGCCGTCGAGGGCGACAGCCGCCGCCGCACCTGCGTGCTGCGCGGGGGACCCTGCCGCGCTGACGGTGCCTGCGACGTCCACGACGTCTTCTTCGCGGCGCAGGACCGGCTGCTGCAGACCCTGGCGGAGGCGACGCTGGCGAGCGTCGCGGTGGTCCCTTCGAGGCTCAGCCCCGGCCCGAGGAGCGGCGCAGGCGGAACGGCGTCCCGTGGCCGGGAATGATCACGTCGGCGACCCCGCGCAGGCGGGCCCGTCCCGCCTCGAGGGCCGCCTGGTCCCAGGCTAACGGGTCGACGCGAGGCGTTCGATCGCCGCGCCACCACAGGTGGGTCATGGCGTATACGGCGTCGTCGGCCTCGACGACGAGCGTCGCGTCCTCCTCGGTGTGGCCGGGCGTGAGCCAGACCGTGGCGTGCGGGCTGATGCGGTACCCGTCACCTGGATGGTCGAGCCACAGGTCGCCGCGATAGCGAGCCCAGAAGTCCACCACTTCGGCGTTGGGGAAGAGGGCCGCGTTGAGGGTGTGGTCGGGGTGGTGGTGCGAGAGGAAGACGTGGCTCACCGCCTCTGGCGCCACGCCGAGGTCCCGCAACGGGTCGAGGATCAGCGCACGCCGGGCGACCATGCCCGGGTCGACGACGATGCGGGCGTCGCCGTCGCGCACGAGCGTGACGCTGCTCCCCACTCGGCCGTCGTCGCGGGCATAGCCGGCCACGAGCAGCTGCACCGACGTGGCCACGCCCGTCCGCCCTCAGAGGACCCGGTCGCGCGTGAGCTGGGCGACGGTGGGCGCGCCCAGCAGCGCCATGGCCGTGCGCACCTCCTGGTCGAGTATCTCGAAGGCGCGAGCGACCCCGGCCTCGCCGCCGGCGGCCAGGGCGAAGAGGAAGGGCCGACCGAGGAAGACGGCCCGCGCGCCGAGCGCGAGCGCGGTGACCACGTCCGTGCCCCGCCGCACGCCGCCGTCGAGGTAGACCTCCGCCCGCCCGGCCACCGCCTCGACCACCGGTTCGAGCGCATCGAGCGACGCGGGGGCCCGGTCGAGCTGGCGGCCGCCGTGGTTGGAGACCCACACCGCGGCCGCACCGGCATCGACGGCCCGGGCCGCATCGGCCGGATCGAGGAGGCCCTTCACGACCAGCGGCAGCTGGCTCAGCGAACGGAGCCAGGGCAGGTCGTCCCAATCGAGGGAGGCGTCGATCTCGTGATCGATCGCGTGAAGGAAGTCCGCGCCGGCCATCAGCCCCACGTTGGGCAGCTCGCCCTCGCTGGGCAGCGGCTGGCGCAGCTCGCGGTCGCGGTAGCCCGGCAGTGGCAGATCCACCGTGAGCACGAGCGCGGTGAAGCCCGCCGCGACGGCCCGCGCGACGAGCGCCTCCGTTCGTGCCCGATCGCGCTGCACGTACAGCTGGAACCAGCGCGTGCCGCGGCCGGCCGCGGCGACCGTCTCGACCGAGCGATTGCTGAAGGTGGAGAGGCAGAACAGCGCGTGGCTTCGTGCGGCGGCGCGAGCGGTGATCAGCTCACCCTCGGGATGCGCCAGCCCCTGCAACGCGGCCGGGGCGACGCCCACGGGCAGCGCGACCGGCGCACCGAGCAGGGTCGTCGAGGGATCGACGGTCGAGACGTCCACCAGGGCGCGCGGCAGCAGACGGCGGCGCGCGAAGGCGTCTGCGTTGTCACGCAGCGTGTGCTCGTCCCAGGCGCCCCCGGCGTAGTAGGCGTAG
>DATHCS010000087.1:0-2376 GCA_035319405.1 Candidatus Dormiibacterota bacterium
TCGAGCGGCTGGCGCAGGCCCAGCGCGTATTCACGCTCGACGCCGTAGCGGGGGTGCAGGACCCGCTCCGACCACGCGCCGTCGTTCGTCAGGATCAGCAGGCCCTCAGAGTCCTGGTCGAGGCGGCCCACCGGATAGAGCCGCGCGCCCTCGGGGACCAGCGCGGTCGGCAGCAGATCGAGGACCGTGCGTTCGGCATGGCGGTCGGAGGCTGTCGAGGTGACGCCGGCCGGCTTGTGGAGGAGCAGATACGTGTCGACCGCGGCCGCGCCGATGACGCGACCGTCCACGGCGATCACGGCCAGCTCCGGGTCCACCGAGGCGCCGACCTGCGCGACGCGGCCATCCACCGTCACTCGCCCGGCGGCGATGAGGGCCTCGCTTCCCCGCCGTGACGCGATCCCCGCGGCCGCCAGCACCTTCTGGAGGCGCTCGGCGGGCATCAGCCGGGCTCGGCGTCGTGGTCTGGCGCTGCGGGCATCAAGTCGGGCTCGGCGGCGGCGTCGTCGGCGGTCTCCGCCCCGGCCTCGGCCAGTCGCGCGGCCACGTCCGCCTCGAGTGGCGGCAGCTCCTCGAGGCTGGTCAGCCCGAACCGCTCCAGGAAGTCGAACCCGGTCCCGTACAGGAACGGGCGGCCGGGCGTGCTCGAGCGCCCGAGCTCCACGATGAGCCGGCGGTGCAGGAGCGAGCGGATCGTGTAATCGGAGTCGACACCGCGGATTCGCTCGACGCCACCCTTCGTGATCGGCTGGCGGTACGCCACGATGGCCAGCGTCTCGAGCGACGCCGGCGACAGCCGGACCGCATCGGCGCCGACGTACCGGGCCACGAGGGCTCCGCCGGCGGGCGCCGTGGCGAGCTCCACGCGGTCACCGTCGAGCAGGAGCGTGACGCCGCGGCCGCGGAGGCTCACCTCCAGGTCGCCAAGGCGGGCGTCGACGGTCTCCCGGTCCGCGCCGGCCAGCGCCGCGATCTCGCGGCGCGAGAGCGGCCGCTCGGCGACGAAGAGGAGCGCCTCGAGGGCCGCCTCGGTCAGCTCGATGGGCGGCGGCGACGCCTCGCCCGGCGCATCCCGATCCCTGCCCTCCACCGGTGCCGCGTCCACACGGGCGTCCGCCGCTAGCGTCACCTCGTCCTCGATCACGCGTAGCCGTCCAGCGACTCGTCGATTGGCGCGGCCTCGGCCCCATCGGCCAACCCCGCCGCGCGCCGCTCCTCGGCGGTCGTCGCCCGTGCGACGATCGGGCCCCATGGTCCGTCCTGGGTCACCACGATCTCGCGGCGCTTCATGAGTTCCAGCATGGCCAGGAAGGTCACGGCGATCACGACCCGGTCGCGGACCCCGGTGAGGAGCTCCTGGAGGACCACGGTCGGCGCGCCGCGGAGGGCCGCCCGGATGATCTCGGCACGCTCGGTGAGGGTGATCGTCCGGGGCACGACCTCCGGCGGGACCTCGGGCGGTGGCGCGATGGCCGCGAGGCGATCGAGGGCCGAGATGAGGCGCCCTGGGTCGAGCGGGGCGATGTCGATCGGGATCGCGCCGAGCAGGCCGGCGGCGTGGGCGACGGACGGCTCACGCCGGAACAAGCCCACCCGCGAGACGGCGAGCTCCGCCAGGCGGAGACCGGCGTCGCGATGCGCGCGGTAGAGGATCAGCCGTGCGCGCAGCTCCGCTTCGGGGTCGGCGCCCTCGTCGTCGGCATCGACTCCGACGGCCGGCGGGCGCGGCAGCATCGCGCGGCTCTTGATGAGGATGAGCTGGCCGGCGATCGCCACGAACGAGCTGACATTGCCCAGGCGATCCGCCTCCAGCGTGGCGAGGGCGTCCAGGTAGGCGTCGGCCAGCGCGCCCAGCGGGACCGTCAGGACGTCGAGCCGGCGCGCCTCGATGAGCGAGAGGAGCAGCCCGAGCGGGCCCTCGAATTCGGCGACCTGGACGCGGGTCGCGGTCTCCGGTCGGCGTCCATCCGCGAAGCGGACCGCCGGGGAGGTGGTGACCCCATCGACTGTCGCCGGACCCACTCCGGTCATCACCGGGATCCCGGTGCCGGTCATCAGTTCGCCTCGTCCGCGATGCGCAGGCGCTCGCCGTATTCGGGGTCGCGCGGGGCGTCCTGCCAGCGGATCAGCTCGACCGTGCGCGTGGCACAGCCCGCGGCCGCGGCGAGGTCTGCCGAGGTCTCCGCGTGGGTCCGGACCCGTTCGAGCGGCGCGCGCATCCCGGGGAGATACCCCGCGGTCCGCCAGACCCACGGCCCATAGGCCTGACCCAGCGAATAGGCGACCCGTGGCCACACGCCGGTCCGGCCCTTGCCGGCGTCGTGGAGCAGGCCGGCGATCAGCACATCCCGGTCGGTCACGCCATCGGCACGCAGC
>DATHCS010000088.1:0-4005 GCA_035319405.1 Candidatus Dormiibacterota bacterium
GTCGTGCGGCACCGTGCTGGTCGCAGCGTGGGACGAGGCGCGACGCCTGATGCGCGACGATCCGCAGCACGCCCCGGAGGCCGTCTTCGTGATCCTGCTGCCAGACGGCGGCCGCAACTACCTCTCGAAGCTCTACAACGACGAGTGGCTGCGGGTGAACGGCCTGCTTGGCTCGGCCGCCGGCCCAGCCCGCGTGTCGGACGTGCTCGCCGCCCACCACCCCGGCGGGGAGCTGCCCGCGGTCGTCCTGGCCCGCACGACCGAGACGGTGGCCGCCGCCATCGAGACGCTGCAGCGCTTCTCGATCAGCCAGATGCCGGTCAGCGAGCGCGACGACGACGCTATCGCCGGCATCGTCGGCTCGATCAGCGAGAAGAGCCTGCTCGATCGGGCCTACCGCGACCCGCAGGTCGTGGAGCGCACCGTGGGCGAGGTGATGGAGCGGCCGCTGCCCCTGATCGACACCTCGGCTCCGCTGGACGAGGCCTTTCGCCTGCTGTCCGAGGGCGCCCCGGCCCTGGTAGCGGTGGCGCGAGACCGGCCGGCGGGCATCGTGGGCAAGCTCGACCTGCTGGAGTTCCTGGCCCACCGCGGCGGCTAGCGGGCGGTCGACCGCCCAGGGGAGTGCCGGGCCGGACCATCGGGTGGGTGGCGCCGCGGCAGCCCGTCGTACAATGCGCCCCGACTGCGGAAGCCGACTCCCTGCCCCTGGGCAGCCAAGCGCGGCCGGTCCGCCACTGAGCGTGGCGTCAGTGGGCCCGGCACGCCCCGACCGAGCAAGGAGAGACCCGGTGAGCGCCTCCCAGTCGACCACCCGCAGCGAACGCGCCGCCGCCGCGCGCGTCGCGGTGCACCACAACCTCAGCGTGCCCGCGCTGTACGAGGCGGCCATCCGCCGAGACGAGGCCGTCATCGCCGCGGGAGGCCCGCTGGTCGTGCGCACCGGCGCGCATACGGGTCGCTCCCCGCGCGACAAGTTCGTGGTCGACGAGCCCGCGAGCAGCGGCAACATCTGGTGGGGCGAGGTCAACCGACCCATCAGCGAGGAGCGCTACGAGGCGCTGCGCGAGAAGGTGATCGGCCACCTCGCGAAGCGCGAGACCTTCGTCAAGGACGCCTTCGTCGGCTGGCACCCGGCCCACCGCCGCTCGGTGCGCGTGACGACCGAGACCGCCTGGGCCAGCCTCTTCGCGCACAACCTCTTCATCCGCCCCTCGCGCGATGAGCTGGCCGCCTTCCAGCCCGACTTCACCATCTACGACGCGCCCAGCCTGGAGGCCGACCCGGCCGTCGACGGCACCCGCACCGGCACGTTCATCCTGGTCCACGTCACGCGCCGTGAGGTACTGATCGGCGGGACCGCCTACGCCGGCGAGATCAAGAAGAGCGCGTTCACGGTGATGAACTACCTGCTCCCCGATGAGGGCGTGCTGCCGATGCACTCCTCGGTCAACGTGGGGCCGGGCGGCGACACGGCGGTCTTCTTCGGGCTGTCCGGCACCGGCAAGACGACCCTCGTGGCGGACCCCACGAGGACGCTCATCGGCGATGACGAGCACGGCTGGGGATCCGACGGCGTCTTCAATTTCGAGGGCGGCTGCTACGCCAAGACGATCCGCCTCTCGCCGATCTACGAGCCCGACATCTTCTCCACCACCAAGCGCTTCGGGACGATCCTCGAGAACGTGGTGATGGACCCGGACACACGCATCCTCGATCTCGACTCCGAGGTGGTCACCGAGAACACCCGCGGCGCCTTCCCGGTGACCTTCATCTCGAACGCGGTCGAGCCGGGCATCGCCGGCCATCCGCGGACGCTGATCTTTCTCACGGCGGACGCCTTCGGCGTGCTGCCACCCATCTCGCGCCTCACCCGTGAGCAGGCGATGTACCACTTCATCAGCGGCTACACGGCCAAGCTGGCCGGCACCGAGGTCGGCGTCAGGGAGCCGTCGGCCACCTTCTCGACCTGCTTCGGGGCGCCCTTCATGCCCCGCCATCCGGGGGTCTACGCGCACATGCTGGGCGAGCGCATGACCCGCCACGACGTGCCCGTGTGGCTGATCAACACGGGCTGGACGGGCGGGCCCTACGGCGTCGGCCAGCGCATCAACATCCACCACACGCGAGCCATGGTCCACGCCGCCATCGAGCGCAAGCTGGAGGGGGTCGAGTTCATCGTCGACCCCGTCTTCCGGGTCGCCGTCCCGGCGACCGTGCCCGACGTCCCCGGCACGATTCTTCAAGCGCGCGACACGTGGGCCGACTCGGCCGCCTACGACGTGCAGGCCCGCAAGGTGGCCGCACTCTTCGAGGCCAACATCCACGGCTACCGCGACGGCCTCACGCCGGAGGTCCTGGAGGCCGGCCCGCACGCCGGCTGAGCCGCGGCGGGGAGCGGGTCAGGCCTCGGCCGCCCCGGTGCCTGCGCCGCCGACCACCGGTTCGTCGGTGACGTAGGCCGAGGCCATTGGTCGCTCCCACCAGGATGGGGGCGCCAGCGCGATCCGCTCCAGCGCTCGCAGGGGCGCGTCGTAGTTCACGCGCCAGCCGTTGAAGTCGAGCCAGGCCCGGTTGCGGTCCACCTTGAGCGGCACGCCGGCGGCCTCGAGCACCGCGCAGGCCGCCTCGAACTGGGCCCGACTGATGCTGGTCGGATCGTCCTGGCGCGGGCTGTGGTCGTAGGCGACATTGAAGTAGTCGGCGATCCGACGCACGGCCAGGTAGCCGGCGCGGATCGTCAGGTCGGCCTGCACGTCCAGCGGCATGTCCACGACCGATCGTGCCAGTGCCGCGGTATCCATGATCGCGCCGGCCGCGTTGACCCACGAGTGATTGGCCTGTTGCGAGCGGTAGAAGACGAGGATCGGCAGTGAGGTGTGGGTCTCCTCCAGCTCCGAGAACCACGGCTCCCACTGCTCCCACATGGCGTGCAGCGAGTCGAGGCCGTGCAGGCGCTGGAAGCGGGTCAGCATGACCACCGCCGATGGCGGCGAGTCGGCCCGCACCTCGAGCAGGTTGACCAGCAGCTCACGGCGCGAGAAGGCGCCGTAGATCGTGGGCAGGTACGCGATCAGCATCGCCACCAGGATCAGCCCGAGCGTCGCCTCGCTGAAGACGAGGAACGTCGTGCCCGGCACGCTCGGTGCCGCGAAGCCGAGCGTCAGCAGCGAGGAGCCGCTCAGGCGCAAGGCCTCCACGATGGGGCTCACGTCCGTCACCCTCGCCGGATCGGATCCCACCCCGATCGCCCAGTAGATGAGTGCGTAGCCGAGCATCACCAGGAAGAGCCAGAAGATCAGCACCAGCAGCAGGCTGACCGGCCCGTAGTAGGCCAGGATCCGGTCGCGGAACGCGTACGGCCGCTCGGGTCCAGCCACCCAGCCGAACGTTCGCCGCACGACCAGGAAGAGGAAGCGCGAGACTCGGTCGTTCGCGCCTCGGGGCAGGAGCAACGAGCGCAGGGCGGCCAGCATCGTGCGGGCCACCAGGGCCACGCCCGCGAGGCCCACCACGATGCGGATCAGCGCTTCGAGCAGCTCCATCGCGTCAGCTTATCCGCCGTCAGCGCGGTCAGGTTGACGTTCGCCGGCCGTTGACCGGCGAGAGCGTCTGCGCAATACTCTGCGCATGACGATGCGCGTACCGACCAACATCACGCTCCCAGCCGACCTGGTGGTCGAGATTGACCAGGTGGCCGGGCGACGCAACCGGAGTCGCTTCATCGAGGAGGCAGCCCGGGCCAGGCTCAAACGAGAGCAGCTGCGGACCGCGGTCGAGCGATCGGCAGGCGCGTGGGGAGCCGACGACTACCCCGGATTCGCGACATCGGAGATGGTCCTCGAGTGGGTCAGGCGCGTGCGCGCCGAGGAAACGGACCCGGGTCCGGCCCGCTGACTTGCCCTACCTGCTCGACACGACGTTCGTGATCGACGTCCTCCGGGGGGATGAGGCTGCCCGGCGCCGGCTGGCCCGACTGTATGCGGGGGGCGATCGGCTTTACAT
>DATHCS010000089.1:0-2307 GCA_035319405.1 Candidatus Dormiibacterota bacterium
GCCGTCGAAGCCGCCATGAAGCTGGCTCGCCACCACAGCCGCCGGCAGTACATCCTCGCCTTCGTGGGCGGCTTCCACGGTCGCACCTACGGCGCCGTCAGCCTCACCGCCTCCAAGTCGAAGTACCACGCGGGCTTCGGACCGCTCCTGCCGGGTGTGGTGCACGTGCCGTTCGGGAGCGCCGGCCTCGACGAGCTCGAGGAGCGCGTCTTCCGCAAGCTCGTGCCGGCCGATGAGTTCGCCGCCGTGATCGTGGAGCCCATCCAGGGCGAGGGCGGCTACGTCGTGCCCGACGATGCGTTCCTGCCCCGCCTGCGGCGGATCTGCGACGAGCACGGGATCCTGCTCGTGGCCGACGAGGTCCAGTCTGGCGCGGGCCGCACGGGTCGCATGTGGGCCATCGAGCACTGGGGCGTCGAGCCCGACATCCTGTGCGCGGCCAAGGGCATCGCCTCGGGTATGCCCCTCTCGGCCATGGTCGCCCGCGCCGACCTGATGAGCTGGACGATCGGCGCGCACGGCTCGACCTACGGCGGCAATCCGCTCGCGTGCGCCGCTGCCCTGGCCACCATCAGGTTGCTCGAGGGCGGCCTGGTGCAGAACGCCGCCGAGCGCGGCGATCAGGCTCTCGCCGGGCTGCGGCCCTTGCTGGAGCGCCACCCCGGCGTCGTGAGAGACGTGCGCGGCAAGGGCCTCATGATCGGCGTCCAGTTCGATACCCAGGCGCGCACCGACGCGGTGCAGCTGGCCGCCTTCCATCGCGGGCTCCTGGTGCTCGAGGCAGCCGAGCACGTCGTGCGCATGTCGCCGGCCCTCACCGTGAGCGCGGACCAGGTGGACACCGCGGTGCGCCTCTTCGGCGAGGCTGTTGCCGAGGCGGCCGCCCTCGCCTGACCGGCCGGGGCGCTAGGCTGAGCGGGTGACGGAGCCCGCATGAGCGCCTCCAAGGTGACCTCGATGCACGACGCCGTGGCGGCGCTCGTGCGCGACGGCGACACCGTGGCCATCGAGGGCTTCACGCACCTCATCTGCTTCGCCGCCGGCCATGAGCTGATCCGCCAGGGGCGGCGCGACCTGACCCTCTGCCGCCTGACCCCGGACGTCGTCTACGACCAGCTGGTGGGGGCCGGCGTGGCGCGCAAGCTGATCTTCAGCTGGCTGGGCAATCCGGGCGTCGGCGGCCTGCACGCGATCCGGCGCCGCATCGAGGCGGCCGATCCGGCTCCCCTGGAGGTCGAGGAGTACAGCCACTTCGGGATGGTCGGGCGGTACACGGCCGGCGCCATGAACCTGCCCTTCTTCCCCCTGCGCAGCTACTTCGAGAGCGACCTGCCGCGGGTCAACCCGCTCATCCGCGAGATCGCATCGCCCTACGGCGACGGCACGGTCTACGCCGTGCCGCCCCTGCGCCCCGACGTCACCATCGTCCACGCGCAGCGGGCGGACGCCCAGGGCGACACCCAGGTGTGGGGCCTGCTGGGATGCCAGAAGGAGGCCGCATTCGCCGCCGACCGGGTGATCGTCGTGGTCGAGGAACTCGTCGACGAGACGGTCGTGCGGGCCGACCCCAACCGCACCATCATCCCCGGCCTGATCGTGGACGCCGTGGTGGTGGAACCGTTCGGTGCGCATCCCAGCTACGCACAGGGCTACTACGACCGGGACAACCGTTTCTACCTCGAGTGGGAGGCCATCTCGCGCGATCCGGCGGCGCTGGCGGGGTGGCTGGACGAGTGGGTGCTCGGCACGACCGACCACGCGGCCTACCTGGCCAAGCTGGGCGAGGCTCGCCTGGCGTCGCTGCGGCCCTCCGCGCGCGCGCCCTCCGGCTCGGTCGACTACGGGGCCTACCGGTGAGCGAGGAGCCGTTCAGTCGCTCCGAGATGATGATCGTGGCCGCCGCCCGCGAGCTGGCCCACGAACGTGTCTGCTTCGTGGGCGTGGGACTGCCCAACATCGCCGTGAACCTGGCCCAGCGGACGGTCAACCCGGAGCTCGAGCTGGTCTACGAATCCGGCGTCTTCGGCGCGCGGCCGGCGCGCCTGCCACTGAGCATCGGCGACCCCACGATCGTCAGCGGTGCCACCGCCGTCACGAGCATGCTCGAGCTGTTCGGCTACTACCTCCAGCGCGGCCTCGTCGACGTTGGCTTCCTCGGGGCGGCCCAGATCGACCGCTTCGGCAACATCAACACCACCGTCATCGGCGAGTACGAGCACCCGCGTACGCGTCTGCCAGGGTCGGGCGGGGCCTGCGAGATCGCCATCAACGCGCGCCAGGTCTTCGTGATCATGCGCCAGAGCCCGC
>DATHCS010000090.1:0-3266 GCA_035319405.1 Candidatus Dormiibacterota bacterium
CGGGGCTGCTCGACCTGTACGAGGCCACCTTCGAGGAGCGCTGGTTCCTCGCTGCCCGCAGGCTCCTCGAGGCGATGCTCAACCACTTCGCCGACCCGGCCGGCGGCTTCTTCGATACGGCGGACGACCACGAGCGCCTCATCGCGCGCCCCAAGGGCCTGCAGGACAACGCGCTCCCGTCGGGCAACGCCATGGCGGCCACGGCGCTCCTGCGGTTGGCCGCCTTCAGCGGTGAGGGGCGCTTCCGCGATGCCGCGGAGGGGGCCCTCTCGCTGGTGGCCGGCATCGTGGAGCGCTACCCCACGGCCTTCGCCCAGTGGCTGACCGCGCTGGACCTCGCCGCCCGACCGATCGACGAGGTGGCCGTGGTGGGCGACCCGGACGACGCGCGCACGATGGCCCTCCTCGCCGCGGTCCGGGAGCGATACCGTCCGCGCCTCGTGCTGGCCGCGGCGGATCCCGGATCGGCGGCCCGCTCGGCCGTCGCGCTGCTGCATGACCGGCCCCTGCGAGATGGCCGCCCGACGGCGTATCGCTGTCACGGGTTCGCATGCCGCGCTCCGGTGACGGAGGCGGCGGAGTTCTCAGCGCAGCTCGATCAACCCGACCCGTAGGTCCCCGTATCGACCGGTCGGGGCGCACGCCGGCTCACGGTCGCGCCGTTCCACAGCGGATCGACGGCCCGCGCGACTCCGTATCCGATCGTGGCCGCGGCGAGGCCCACCACGAACGGCGTCAGCCAGTTGGGCGCCGGCGGCTGCAGCTGTGCCCCGGCCTGGTCGGAGAGGAAGAGGCCGAACCACATGGCCGCCGCGCCGCCGATGCCACGCCCGAAGATGCCGGCGACCGTTCCCACCAGGAGCAGCACCACGAGACCGTAGACGCCCTTGGCCACCGAATCGTCCGGCACGTAGACGGCCAGGCTCTTCGCGATGGCCGGCCCGAAGAGGCCTACGACGAAGGCGGCCAGCGTTCCGGCCGCGTAGCCCAGGAGCTCGAACGCTCGTCCTCGATCCATGGCGCGGCAAGCCTAGCGGAGCCGCGCGGGGCTGTGAAGCCTCCGGTACGCTGCGCTGGTGCCCCCCGACACAGCCTCGCTGCGGGCCCTGCCCGATCCGCGGGCCATCCTCTTCGATCTCGACGGGACGCTCGTGGACACCGTGCCCCAGCGCATCGCGTCGTGGTTGGAGGCGTTCCGCGAAGCGGGCATCCCGGCGTCGAGGCGGCAGGTCTCCGCGCTCGTGGGCAGCGACGGCCGTCGCCTCGCCCAGAAGGTCGGGGCCGACGCCGGCCTGGCCCTGGATCCCCCCACCGTCGAGGAGCTCGATCGCCGGGCGGGCGAGCTGCACGAGGCAGCCAACCAGGATCCCCGTCCCCTGCCCGGGGCCGCGGAGCTCCTTCGGGCGCTCGCCGCGACCGACGTCCGAACGGCCATCGCCACCTCGAGCCGAGCGGAGCAGGTGCGCACCTCGGTCGACGCGCTCGAGCTGGAGCGGCCGCCACTCGTCGTGGACGGCAGCCACGTGCGCCATGCCAAGCCGGCGCCCGACCTGCTGCTGCTGGGTGCGCGGCGCCTGCGACTCTCGCCGCGGACCTGCTGGTACGTGGGCGACGCGGCCTGGGACATGCTCGCCGCGCGGGACGCGGGCATGGTCGCCATCGGCGTTCCCAGCGGTGCGGTGAGCGTGGCTACGCTTCGCCGGGCGGGGGCGGCCGCCGTCGTCGGCGACCTCGGGCAGCTGCAGCGCGAGCTGGTGCGCCGGGGGCTGATGGGGACCGGAACGGCGCTCAGGCGACCTGGCGGATCGGCTTGATCTTGGGCGGCGTGAGGATGAGGGGCGGCAGCGGTCGGACCTGCTGACCCGGCAGCGGCGCATCGGGCGCCGTCTCGATGCCCTCCACGAAGGCCAGCGCGAGGGTCGGGTCGAGCTGCGAGCCGGCCGCATCGGTCAACCGCCGGAGCGCCTCCTCCACGCTGAGTGCCTTGCGGTAGGGCCGAGTTGTGGTCATGGCCGAGAAGGCGTCGCCGATGGCCAGGATGCGGGCGATGACCGGGATCTCCTCGCCGATCAGGCGATCGAGGTAGCCGTGGCCGTCCCAGCGCTCGTGGTGGTGCCGCACGCCGCCCCGCACCAGCTCGATGTTGGGCAGGTCGCGCACGATCATGTCGCCCAGCGCGACGTGCTGCTTGACCACGTCGTACTCCTCGGGCGTCAGGGGGCCCGGCTTGCGCAGGATGGTGTCGGGGATGCCGATCTTGCCCACGTCGTGGAGCAGGCCCGCCAGGTGCAGCGTGGGGAGCAGCTCGGGGTCGAGGTCGATCCGCTCCGCCAGGAAGAGCGCGTAGCGGGCCACGTCGTCCGAATGGCGCTTGGTGTAGCGATCCTTGTTGTCGACGGCGATGACGAGGCCCTGCAGGACGTCGAAGCTGGAGCGTTCCGAGACGAGCCGCTCGTCGACGGGCTGGCCGGCCACCTCCACGCCGTTGCCGCCGCTGGCCTTGGCGCCGACCAGCGCCACGGTGGCCTGGGAGAGGAGCTCCGTGACCGCCTCGCCGTGCTCGGGGAAGTAGGCCACGCCGGCACTGACGGTGACCGGCAGGCGCTCGTAGCGCCCGAACTCGAGGCTCAGCTCGGCCAGCCGCTCGCGCAGGCGCTCGATGGCCGGTTCGAGGTCGTGAGCGCAATCTGGCGGCGCGACGACGAGGAACTCGTCGGGGCCGAAGCGGCCCAGGACGGAGGCCTGCGACAGCTCGGCGCGCAGCAGGCGCGACACCTCGAGCAGCGTGAAGTCGCCCGCGCCATGGCTGTAGGTGTCGTTGAGCAGCTTGAAGTTGTCGACGTCGACGAGGGCCACGCCGACCGCCCCGGTCCCCGCGTTGCGGGCGGCCTCCACCTGCTCGGAGAGCACGGCCACCACCGATCCATGGTTGAGCAGGCCGGTCAGGGCGTCGCGCTTGGAAGCCTCGACGAGCTGCTCGGTCTGGTTGTCGAGCCGCGACTGCGCAGCCCGGAAGACGACGTACAGCAGGATCGACAGGATGGCCGTCGCGATGGCCACGATCAGGATCACCGCCCGCTGCGCGTCGCCGATGGCGGCGAGCACGGGTCCGGCGTCCCGGTAGACCTCGAAGACCGCCTCGACCTTGCCGTCGGCGCCCTTGATCGGAAGGTACTCCTCGACCGCCGAGGTGGCCCCGGCCGCCTTGAGGTCCTGCTCCTCCGTTCCGAATTCCTGCGTCAGCCTGGAACTGGCCTGGCCCCGGA
>DATHCS010000091.1:0-6098 GCA_035319405.1 Candidatus Dormiibacterota bacterium
CGCTGCGGCTGGAGAAGGGCTACCGCGTCTGGTCGAGCGACATCACGCCCGAGGAGACGCCCTTCATGGCCGGCCTCGGCTTCGCGGTGCGCCTGGACAAGGGCGTCGACTTCACCGGCCGCGACGCACTCCTGGCGGCACACGAGGCCGGCCCGCCCGCGCGACGCCTGTGCTGCCTGGTGCTGGACGATCCTCGGTCGGTGACCCTCGGCAACGAGCCGCTGCGCGCCGATCGGCGCGTGGTCGGACGAGTCACCTCCGGGGGCTATGGCTACGCGGTCGAGCGGAGCATCGCCTACGCCTACCTCCCGCCGGGGCTGGCCGCGCCCGGCACGCGCGTGGAGGTCGACGTGTTTGGGGCCTGGATCGGCGCTACCGTCACCCGCGAACCGCTCTACGACCCGTCCGGCGAGCGCCTGCGGGCATGAGCGGGCCGGGACGCGGCCGGGCGAGCCGCGGCGAGCCTGGCCGTGGCGCCGCGTGGAGCGCCGCGCTGCGCCGCGGGGACGAGGCCGAGCTGCGAGCCTGGCTGGCGCTGGCGCTGGCGCTGGCCGACGAGGCCGACGCGCTGGCCCTTGGCGGGTTCCGGCGCGACCTGCAGATCCGCACGAAGCCCGATCGGACGCTCGTCACGCAGGTCGACACGGCGATCGAGCGGCACCTGCGCGAGCGGATCCGCGCGACCTACCCCGACCATGGGCTGATCGGGGAGGAGGAGGGGACGGATGCGGCCGGCGCGTCGGTGCGCTGGTACATCGACCCCATCGACGGGACCCACAACTTCATCCGGGGCGTGCCGCTCTTCGGCACCCTGCTGGGCGTCGAGCGCGACGGCGAGCTGCAGGTGGGCGTGCTTTCCGCGCCCGCCCTCCGCGAGCGCTGGTTCGCCTGGCGCGGCGGTGGCGCATGGGCCAGCGGCGCGGCCGGGTCACCATCGGGCGAGACACGCCGCCTCCGCGTCTCGGGGGTGGCGCGACTGGCCGACGCGCAGCTCGTGTACAGCTCGCCGCGCGACATCGAGCCGTACGCGCCGGGCTTCCGGGGGCTCGTCGAGCGTGCCTGGCGCGATCGTGGGTTCGGCGACTTCTGGGGCTACGCGCTCGTGGCGGAGGGCGCCGCGGAGGCCATGATCGAGGTGGGCATGTCGGCGTGGGACCTGGCGGCGCCACAGGTGCTGATCGAGGAAGCGGGCGGCCGCGTCACCGACTTCTCGGGCCGACGCACGATCCACGAGCCGACCATGCTGGCCTCGAACGGGCTCCTGCACGACGAGCTGCTGGCTGGCTTGGCGGGTCTCGAGGACGCGAATCGCGCATCGAGGGGCGCGTAGGCACGCGAGATTCGCACCAAACCGGCCTCCGCCGCTAGCGAATCCCCCTTGCGCGAGCAAACCATGCTGCCTATGCTCGCGCGCATCCCGCACGCTGGAGGGTGCGCGGGGATCCCGGCGTGCATCTCCGGTAGATGGATCCTCGCGGCGCTGCGAGGGGTTGAGGAGGATGTGACCCGTGGCCATGCAGTCGGGCTCGACCGCCCACGACGATCAGGTCGCCCGAGACGACGCCCACCTTCGTTCATTGGGCATCAACCCGGAGCTGAAGCGGACGCTCGGCTTTCTCTCCGTCTTCGCGGTCGCCTTCAGCTACATCTCGGTCTCGACGGGTACCTTCACCAATCAGGGCGTCGGGTACGGCGTGGGCGGTCCAGCGACGGTCTTCTGGGCCTGGATCATGGTCATCATCGGCCAGTCCTTCGTGGCCCTCAATTTCGCCGAGCTGTCCAGCCACTTCCCGGTCGCGGGGTCGATCTACCAGTGGTCCAAGCGGCTCTCCAACCGAACGCTCGGCTGGTTCACGGGCTGGATCTACTTCTGGGCGGGCGTGGTGACCGTCACGGCGGTGGCGGTGACGGTGCCGCTCGTGCTGTCCACGATTATGGACTTCAAGCTCGGGGACCCCTCACCGATCCCGGGCCTGGACAACCAGCAGTTCCTGGGGCTGGTGACGCTGCTCGTGTCGACGGTGATCAACGTCGCCGGAGTGCGCATCCTGGCCATCATCAACAACATCGGCGTGGCGGCCGAGATCGTGGGCATGGTCGTCTTCGCGCTGGTCCTGCTCATCTTCTTCAACCACCAGTCGCCCTCGATCCTGGTCGACACGTCATTCACGACGGGCCTGGCGGACGGCAACTTCTCGGCGGTCTTCCTGGTCGGCGCCATGATGGCGCTCTTCGTGGTCTACGGATTCGACACGGCGGGCACGTTCGGCGAGGAGGCGGTCAACGCGAGCCGTCAAGCCCCTCGGGGGGTCCTCTCGGCGATCTGGTTGTCGGGCATCGTCGGTGCGATCTTCCTGGTGGGCGTGACCCTTTCCTTCCAGGACGTGAACGCCGCCATCACCAGCGCCCAGAACGGTGGCTTCCCGATCGCCGACACGATCAAACAGAACATGAGCGGTCAGCTCTTCGGCGACTTCAGCTTCGGAGACCTCTATCTGGTGGTCATCCTCGTGGCGGTCTTCGTCTGCACCCTGGCCATCCAGGGGGCCACCACGCGCCTGATGTTCTCGATGGGACGCGACCGGCGAATGCCCCTCGGGGGCTTGTGGGGTCACGTCAACGGGAGCCTCAAGACGCCTGCGAACGCTGCCGTCGCGGTGGCTGTCCTGGCCGCCGTGCCGATCCTCGTCATCGGGGCTGGTGGCGCGACCTACCTGGCCATCGCCGCCACGGGCCTGATCTACGTCAGCTACTTCCTGTGCAACCTGGGCGTGCTCATCGCGCGGCGTCGAGGCTGGCCACACGTCGAAGCGCCGTTCAAGCTGCGCAGCTGGGGCCTGGTCATCAACGTCGTGGCGCTGATCTGGGGCGCCCTGATGATCATCAACATCGGCCTCTGGACAAGCCCGATCTTCGGCGTCTACGGCAACGACCTGCGCAACACCTGGACGAACCCCTTCATCAACACGTTCCTGAAGTGGTTCGGCCAGCCGCTGACCGACCTGCCGGCGTGGCCCGTGTTCGAGGTCGCCCTGGGGCTCATCATCATCGTCGGCATCCTCTACTACGCCGCCACCCAGCGAGGCAAGCTCACCGCCGAACAGATCGTGGCGGACACCTCGACCGGGGAGGCAGTCCTCGGTTAGGGGGCTCGAGGCGGATCGGGACGCGGAGAGGCGCGCACGCCATTCTCCGTGCAGCTCGGGTTGGCCCCTCAGCGATGGCGATGGCGTGCGCGGCTCCCATGATTGAGGAGCCGGTCGGCGGGGAGTTGCGCGACCGGCTCGTGGCCGCTCTGCAGCGTGTCCCCGAGCTGGCGGGGCGGCCGGTCGTCCTGACGGCGCTCACGGGCGGCATCACCAACCGCAACTTCCGGGTGGACGCGGACGGCGGGCTGGGCGTGGCGGGCGGCGAGACGTTCGTCATCCGCCTGGGCGGCAACGACACGCACCTGCTGGGCATCAGCCGTGAGGTTGAGCACGCGGCGACCGTGATGGCCGCCGGCGTGGGGGTGGGGCCCGAGGTGGTGGCCTTCGTGCGCCCCGAGGGCTACCTCGTGACACGCTTCATCGTCGGCGAACCGATCAGCGACGCGGCGGTGCACGAGCCGGCCACCATCCGCCGGGTGGCCGATTCCATCCGCCACGTCCACCACGGGCCGGCCATCCCGGGCATCTTCGTGCCCTTCCGCATCGGCGAGGCGTACCGGGCGCTTGCCGCGGCGCGAGGCGTGCCCGTGCCCGAGCTGTACGACCAGGCCGAGCGGGTCGTGCGGCGCATCGAGGTCGCCTGCGTCGCGGCACCGCTGGCCATGCAGCCGTGCCACAACGACCTGCTCAACGCCAACTTCATCGACGACGGGGCCCGCATCCGCATCGTGGACTGGGAGTACGCGGGCATGGGCGACCCGTTCTTCGATCTCGGCAACTTCAGCGTCAACCACGGGCTGTCCCCGGCCGAGGACGAGCTGCTGCTGGCGGCCTACGAGGGCGGCGTGCAGCCACAGCGGTTGGCCCGCCTGCGCCTGATGCGCGTCGTGTCCGACTTCCGCGAGGGCAGCTGGGGGCTGCTGCAGCAGGCCATCTCCACGCTCGATGTCGACTTCCGGGCCTACGCCGAGCGACACTTCCGGCGCCTCCTGGAGAACGCCGCGGTGGCCGACTTCGAGCGGTGCCTGGAGCTCGCGGCCGGGGCCTGAGCGCGCCGGGGCGACTGCCCCGCGATCACGGCGATGGGGCCCGCCGGGGAGGCCTGTGCTACCCTCCGGCGGACGTGGCCGTGCTCGTCGTGCCCGCGCGCCGCCCCGCCGCCGGCTCATCGAGGCGCAGCGCCTCGATCCCGGAGCAGCGGAGCCACCCGTGACCGTCTCGCCGCCGCCGACCGCCGGTGCCTCCACGCTCAGCACCGAGGTGCCCGAGGCCGCGCTCGCCCCGCACGCGCTGGGCAGCGGGGACCTGGCCGACCTGCGCCAGGCCTCGCTGGCGCTCCACGACGTCAGCAAGGTCTACCCCAACGGCAAGCGGGCCCTGGCGGACGTGGACCTGCTGGTGCCCCGCGGGGACTTCGTCTTCCTGGTGGGTCCATCAGGGGCGGGCAAGACGACGCTCATCAAGCTGCTGATCCGTGACGAGATCGCCACCAGCGGCGTGGTCCTGCTGGCCGGCCACGACCTGGCCCGCCTCCCGCGCCGCCAGGTGCCGCTGATGCGCCGTCGCGTGGGCACGGTCTTCCAGGACTTCAAGCTGCTTCCCAGCAAGACCGTGCGCGAGAACGTGGCCTTCGCCCTGGAGGTGACGGGCACGCCGCGGCGGCGCATCGGGCCCGCCGTCGAACGCGTGCTGGCGCTTGTGGGCCTGACCGGCCAGGCCGAGCAGCGACCCGGGCAGCTGTCGGGCGGGGAGCAGCAGCGCACGGCGATCGCGCGGGCGATGGTCCACGACCCCGAGATCATCATCGCCGACGAACCCACGGGCAACCTCGACCCGCTCATCAGCTGGGAGATCATCCAGCTGCTGCTGCGCATCAACGAGCTGGGCACGACCGTGCTCATGGCCACCCACAACGCCGAGGTGGTGACCGCGCTTCGCCGCCGCGTGGTCGCGCTCGAGGAGGGCCGCATCGTGCGTGACGAGGTCGGCGGCTACCACGGGGAGTACTGAGCCCCGTGTTCGCCTTCCTCGGCTTCTCCCTGCGGCGGGCCCTGCAAGGCCTCTGGCGGAACCGCGTCATGAGCGTGGCCGCGGTCGTGACGATGATGCTGATGCTGCTGCTGCTCTCGGGCCTGCTGATTGTGCTCAGCGGCCTGCAGGCAGGCCTCTCCTTCGTGGAGCAGAAGGTAGACGTGCAGGCCTACCTCAACGACGGCGTGGCCCAGGATCGGGTGGACGCGCTGATGACGCAGGTCCGCGCGCTGCCCGAGGTGGCCGAGGTGACCTACAAGAGCAAGGACCAGGCCCTCGCCGAGTGGCAGCAGGAGCTGGTCGAGCGCGGCCAGCAGGACCTCAGCGCCGTCACCGGCACCAACCCCATTCCCGCCAGTATCAACGTCAAGCTGCGCACGCCCGGCGTATACGGCCAGGTCGTCGAGACGCTGGAGGCGCCCTCGGGCGTGGTCAAGCGAGTGGACGAGACGCGCAAGGTCGTCGACGCGATCGTCTCGATCACCAACGTGCTGCGCACCATCGGCCTGGTCATGCTCGTGATGGTCGGATTGACGGTGCTCTTCATCGTCGTCAACACCATCCGCATGGCCGTCATGGCGCGCGCCGACGAGATCGAGATCATGCGCCTGGTGGGCGCCTCCGACGCCTTCATCCGCTGGCCCTTCATCTTCGAGGGCCTGCTGGTGGGGCTCTTCGGGGCCGCCGTGACGCTGTTCCTGCTGCTGCTCGCCGCGGCGCCCATCAGCGGCCTTACGAACGCGATCGTGACGCAGGTGCCGGTGGGCTTCGACCAGCAGCTGGGCATGCAGTTGCTGGTGCTGGTCGTCGCCGCCGGGGCGGCCATGGGCGGCGTCGGCGCCTGGATCTCGGTTCGCAGCTACCTGATCAAGTAGCGCCCCTCCGGGAACAGGGTGCCGCGAAGGGTCGCGCGCCGAT
>DATHCS010000092.1:0-6106 GCA_035319405.1 Candidatus Dormiibacterota bacterium
CCTCGGGGACGCGGCGCCGGCCGACGCGCTCATCCGCTGGGCGAGCCTCGGTCCCGACGTCGTGGGCGGCGACGAGCCGACGACCGTGCTGGTGGTGGCCGGCCTCGACGGGATCGGCCGTCTCCTCGGGGAGGGCCGCGACGACGTGCTGCCGCTGCTCCGGTCGCGCGCCGAGGACCCACGATGGCGGGTGCGCGAGGGCGTGGCGATGGCGCTCCAGCGGTGGGCCGATCGCGACCCGGACACCGCCTTCAGGGTGGCCGAGGCCTGGGCGACGCAGGGGCCCCACGCGCAGCGGGCCGCGGTCGCCGCGGTCTGCGAGCCGCGCCTGCTCCGCGCGGCACCATTCGCGGCGCGCGCCGTGAGGCTCGTTGACGGGGTGACGGCCTCGCTGGCCGCGAGGACCGAGCGGCGCGGCGATGACGTGGTCACCCTGCGCAAGGCCCTGGGCTACGGATGGAGCGTGGCGGTGGTCGGGGCGCCGGAGGCCGGCCGGCCGGCCTTCGAACGGTGGCTGGGCGACACCGATCCGGATATCCGCTGGATCGTCCGGGAGAACCTGCGCAAGGACCGCCTGCGCCGGCTCGATCGGGGATGGGTGGAGGCCTGCCTGGCGAGGGTGTGATCGGCCTGGCGAGGCCTGCTCGGCTGGGATCTCGTTCAGCCCGGCGGGTCGTCTCCCGGCGTCGTCCCCGACGTCTCGAGCGCCGCCTCGAAGTGGGCGAGCTCCTCCGCGGGGATACCGTAGGTGTGGCGTTCCTCGGGGAACTGGCGGGAACGTACCTCCGCGGCGTACGTTTCAAGGGCCGCGCGGACCTGGCCGGCGAGGTCGGCGTAGGCCTTCACGAAGCGCGGCGCCTGCCCGTCGTTGAGGCCCAGCAGGTCGTGCCACACCAGCACCTGGCCGTCGCAGTCAGGACCCGCCCCGATGCCGATCGTGGGGATGCGCAGGGCCTCGCTGATGCGCTTGGCCACCGGGGCGGAGACGGCCTCGAGCACGAGCGCGAAGCAGCCGGCCGCCTGCAGCGCCAGCGCGTCCTCGAGCAGCCGTAGCGCCTTTGCCGCCGTGCGACCCTGGGCCTTGTAGCCGCCCAGCATCGTGACGCTCTGCGGCGTCAGGCCGAGGTGGCCCATGACCGGGATGCCCGCTTCGACCAGTGCCCGGGCGCGCGACGCCGATGGCCCGGCGCCCTCGAGCTTGACCCCGTCGGCGCCGGCTTCCTTGACGAGGCGGATGCCGTTCGTGACGGCCTGCTCGTCCGAGACCTGGTAGGAGCCGAAGGGCATGTCGCCGAGCAGGAAGGCGCGCCGGGTGCCACGCCTGGCCGCCCGCGTGAGCATGACCATCTCGTCCATGGTCACCGGCGTGGTGCCCTCGTAGCCGAGCATGTTGTTGGCGGCCGAGTCGCCCACCAGGATGATGTCCACGCCGGCCTCGTCGGCCAGCCGGGCGCTGGGAGCGTCGTAGGCGGTGACCATCACGATCGGCTGGCGGCGCGCCTTGAGCTCGGTGAAGGCCGAGAGCTGCAGATGCATCGCGTGGGCGGCCCCCATCGCGGACGTGTCGGGCCGGGGCCGGGCGAGGGAGGTCATGTGGGTCGGGCCTCCGCGGTGGGTCGTTCGCTCGTAGGCGAGCCCTCAGTGCTCGAGGACTCGAGGACGACATTATCGATGAGCCGCGTGCGACCGACTCGCACGGCGGCTGCCAGCACGGGCGGATCGAAATCCAGGACCTCGACGTAGTCGGGCTGCAGCCCGGCCGTCTCCAGGATCCGCCGCGCCTCGACGGGATCGCGAGTGGCCAGGGCGCGCGGCAGGGCCAGGGCCTGCTGACGCTCGTCCGGCGAGAGGCGGGCATTGCGCGAGGAGAGCGCAAGGCCGTCCCGATCGCGGACCGTGGGCAGGACACGCAGGCGGATCGGCAGGTCGAGGTCGCGCAGCATGGTCCGGATCACCTCGACCTGCTGGGCGTCCTTCTGCCCGAAGTAGGCCACGTCGGGGGCGACGATGTTGAAGAGCTTGAGCACGACCGTGGCGACGCCCCGGAAATGGCCCGGGCGATGGGCGCCTTCGTGCGTCGTGCCGAGCCGCTCCACGTCGACCCATGTCTGGAAGCCGGCCGGGTACATCGCATCGGGCGGAGGAGCGAAGACGACGTCGACCCCGGCCGCCGCTGCCGCCGCCAGGTCGGCGGCTTCGTCCCGCGGGTAGGCTCCCAGGTCGGCGGCCTCGCCGAACTGGGCCGGGTTGACGAAGAGGCTCATCACGACCGTCTGGCACTCCGCCCGGGCGGCCCCGAGGAGCGCCCGGTGGCCCGCGTGGAGGGCGCCCATCGTGGGCACGAGGCCGACCGGCGCGGCGTCGCTTGCACGGGCGTCGGCGACGGCAGCGCGGATGGCCGGGACGGTGCGGACGACGATCACGCGGCCGAGTCTAGCGCCGGGGTGCGGGCGTGGCGACGGCCGCCGCCGCGAGGGGTGCCGCAGGTGGGTGCCGGTCCGTGATGCGGTCCGTGGCATCAACGGCGGCGGCACGCGCGGCGGACCGCTGGTCAGTGATGCGGTCCGTGGCATCAACGGCGGCGGTACGCGCGGCGGACCGCTACTCCGTGATGCAATCCGTGGCATCAACCGGCTGACGGGCTCAGGGCAGGACCTGGATCTCGATCGAGGTGGTGAGGGCGTAGCGGGGAGGCTGGCAGCCTGCACTGCTGATCCCGAAGGCGGCGGAAATGGACCAGCGTCCGGCGGGCAGGTGGAGCTGCGGATCGGCGAAGTAGCCGTTCCAGAAGGTAGCCTCGGGCGCCGCCCCATCGAAGCCGCCCGACTTCGCGAACGGGACGCTGAGGTTGGAGCCGACGGCGATGAGATGCGGCGCGCACACGTCGTCCATGGCCGCCTCCATGTGAAGCGGCCCGTCGAGCTGGCGGATGGCGAAGGAGATGACGCCGCTCGCGGGGCCGGCGCCGTCGAAGGGCTGATCGCCCGTGTACGCGAGGGTCGCCACGATCGACTCGATGGCTTCGCTGGCCCGGACGATCGCTCGGTCCGCTCGGAGGGTCAGGCGGAACAGGTCGTCCTGGGTCGTCGACTCGATCCCGCCCGGGCTCATCGTCGGCGCGATCGTCGGGACGGGCGTGGGCAGGGGCCCCGATGCGCTCGTGCCGTCAGTGACGGCGTGTCCAGGGATCTGCCCTTCGACGAACTCGCCGCTCTGGGCGTCGACGAGGATCAGGGCGGTCGACGCGGGCGATGGGCAGGGGTGCGGCGTGGCGGTGTAGGGACCACAGCTCGGGTAGCGGAACGTCCCCGTCAGGAGCACGGCCCACACCGCGGTCGAGGCCGGTCGGACGCCACCGTTGGGGCTTGCCGCGCCATACGTGGTCAGGGTCGCCGACACGACCCGGACGTCCGTGCCGGGCTCCTCCCGAAGCGCCGTGGCGACCGCTGCGTCGGCCGAGATCGCGGTCGTCGGCGAAGGGCTAGGCGTGACGATCGGCGGGCTCGAGCCGCCCGCCCCCCTCGTGCAGCCGACCGCAACCAGCAGCCCGAGGCACAGGCCGACGCCGATCGCCTTCATGACCAGCAGACGTCCGGGGCAGGCTCTGGGTTGCAGGCGGATCGCGTTGGCTCGACGCACGCGCGGGGACACGCGCCGAGCCGAACCGTCACCCGGACCGATCTGATGCCACCGACCGCGTCAGCCGCGAGGATCGGCAAGCCCGGGCAGGCCGCCCACCCCGGTCGCGGTCAGCACGCTGCGCTCGATCGCCTGCCGCAACGCCTCAACGGCCGCGACCCCCAGCACCACCGGATCGACGGCCCGGTCGCCGACGCTGAGCGCGAAGACGGTGTCCCCGTCGTAGAGCGTGTGCACGGGACGGATCGCCACTGCCAGCGCGTCGTGGCCTAGCTCGGCCACCTTGCGACAGCCGGCACGGTCGAGCCGGGCGTCGGTGGCGATCACGCCCAGGGTCGTGTTCGTGCCGGCGCCGTTCATCGTGCCGCCTGAGCCGCCCGGACCGCCGGCCGGTCCTGCCTGACCCTCGGCACCGCGCGCCAGCAGGACCTGCGTGGCGTCGAGGTATCCGCCCTGCCCGTCCCGAGTCCCCGCCAGGACGCGACCGTCCCGCCCGACCACGTCGCCCAGGGCGTTGGTGACGGCCAGCGCCCCCACCGTGGTCCCGTCGGCCAGCCGGACGGCTGCGGAGCCCACGCCCGACTTCATCGCCCGCGCCGGCCCGGCGACCTTGCCCACGGTTGCCCCGGCCCCGGCGCCGACCGAGCCCTCGAGCGGTCCCTCGCCGCGCTCGGCGGCGTCGCAGGCCGCCCGCCCCATCGCGGCGTCGGGGTACGCCTCGGCCGAGCCCAGCGCCAGGTCGAAGATGACCGCGGCGGGCACGACCGGCACCGGCCGCGGGCCCGTCGGAAAGCCCACGCCCCGCTCCGCGAGCCAGCCCATCACCCCGTCGGCCGCGGCGAGCCCGAAGGCCGAGCCGCCGCAAAGACAGACCGCGTGGATGCGCTCCACGAGCGCGGTCGGGCGCAGGGCGTCGGTTTCGCGCGTGCCGGGCGCGGAGCCGCGCACGTCGACCCCGGCCACGGCGCCGACCGCCGGGGGCAGGATCACCGTGCAGCCGGTGAGGCCGATCGAGTCGCTCGCGTGCCCGACGCGCAGGCCGGGCACGTCGAGGATCGTGAGCCCGGTCGGCTCGATGCTGCTCGTCCCCGACATCACCGGGCGCCGCCGGTCCTACGCCTCGAAGCGCCGGAAGATGGCCACCGCGTTCTGGCCCCCGAACCCGAAGCCGTTGATCATGGCCGTGTCGACCCGCTGGCGCCGCGCGACCAGCGGCACGTAGTCGAGGTCGCACTCCGGCAGGTCCGGGTTCTCCAGGTTGATGGTCGGCGGGATGAGCCCCTCGCGGATCGCGCCGATGGCCGTCAGGGCGCTGATCACGCCGGCCGCGCCGAGCAGGTGGCCCACCATCGACTTGGGGGAGCTGATCGGGCGCGTGTACGCATGCGGCCCGAAGGCGGCCTTGATGGCGCGCGTCTCGGTCACGTCGTTGAGCGGCGTGGAGGTGCCGTGGGCGACCACGTAGTCGATCTCGTCGGGCGCCACGGCCGCGTCGCGCAGCGCGCCCGTCATGGCCATGCAGGCCCCCCGCCCCGTCGGCTCGGGCGCGCTGATGTGGAAGGCGTCGGCCGTGAGGGCCCCGCCGATGACCTCGCACTGGATGGTCGCGCCACGCCGCAGGGCGTGCTCTGCGCTTTCCAGCACCACGACCCCCGCGCCCTCGCCGAAGAGGAAGCCGTCGCGGTCGCGGTCGAACGGTCGCGAGGCGTGCTGCGGATCGTCGTTGCGCTTCGAGAGTGCGCCCATGTTGGAGAGCGCGGCGAAGCCCATCGGCAGCAGGGGGGCCTCGGAGCCGCCGGCGAGGACCACGTCCACCTCGCCCCGCTGGATCATCCGCAGCCCGTCGAGGAAGGCGATGACCGAGCTGGCGCAGGCGGCGACCTGCGTGATCACGGGGCCGGTGAGGCGGTACTCCATGGAGAGCTGGCAGGCGGCCATCGAGCCTGACAGGGCGGGGATGGCGAACGGGCTCACGAAGCGAGGGCCCTTCGTCTCGGCGACGTGGGTCCCCTCGATCACCTGCTCCATGCCGCCGCCACTGGTGTTGACGGCGACGCCGACACGGTCGCGCTGCTCGGGGGTCCACTCGGCGAAGTCGAGGCCGCTGTCGCGCACGGCCTCCTTGCCGGCCGCCATGCCCAGATGGATGAAGCGGCTCATGCGGCGCGCCATCTTGCGGTCCATGGCCACCGTCGGGTCGAAGTCCTTGACCTCGGCCGCGATCCGGACGTCGTACCCGGACGCGTCGAACGACGTGATCGGCCCCCCGCCGTTCACCCCCGCGAGCAGGTTCCGCCAGAACGTGGGGTGATCGTTCCCGATCGGCGTGACGGCGCCGACGCCGGTGACGACGGCGCGGCGGGAGGGATCTGAGCTGGGCACGGTGAAGACGACCTCCTGATCAGGGCGAACCGATGCTAGCAGAGCGGATGCGCCGGTCGGCGGCTCGCGCCTGCGGCATCGAGCG
>DATHCS010000093.1:0-2462 GCA_035319405.1 Candidatus Dormiibacterota bacterium
GGCCGAGACGAAGGTCGCCAGGGCCTGCGCCACCGCCTGGTCGCTGGCCGCGTCGACGCCCCGCGGGATCAGGTAGTCGTCGGGTCGGGCTCCCAGCGCGTGCGACACCGCCCGCAGCTCGACCGGCAGGCGCGCGAAGCGCGTGGCGATCTCGAGTTGAAGTGCCGGCGCACTGGGGCCGGTGGGCGCCGCGAGCAGCGCCTGGATCGCGACCGGCAACCTGGCCAGGTCGTCCGCCGCGCCGGTGTAGGCGTCTCCATCCGCTACCTCTGGGAACGCCTTGCCGACGGCTCCGAGGTACGCCGCCGCCGATTGCATCCGGGTGAGCGTCGCAGGGTCTCGCAGCAGCGCGGAGGGATCCTGGCCCGCCGGGGCGGCGAGGCGGTCTGCCATGGTCGCGAGCTGCACGGACGGCCGGAAGGCGTCGGGCGTCTCGCCGCCGGCCCGCGGCGCGACCAGGCTCGTCACGCCGGCCACACCAGGGGTCGCCTGCAGCCGGTCCGTCAGGGCCCGCAGCTGCGCCAGCGCGGCGGGTGACGTCAGGTCCTCGCCGGAGTCCGAGCTGAGGACCACGGACGCGGGCAGCAGCTCTCCTGTGCCGAAGCTCGTGGCGACGACATCGAAGCCAGCCTTGGCGTCGGAGCCCGCCGGCAGGTCCGCCAGCACGTCGAAGTTCTGGCGGATGCCGCCCACCGTCAGGGCCGGTACCAGTAGGCCGAGCAGCACGACGGCCGTCACCAGCGCCGGCCGCCTCGCGATCAGGCCGGCCAGGCGAGCGAAGAACCCGTTCCGCCCGGCCTCGCCCGGTCGTTCGTGGAGCGGCCAGAAGAGGTAGCGGCCGAAGAGGCCCAGCAGGGCCGGCGCCAGGGTCAGCCCGGCCAGCAGCGTCACGGCGATGGCGATGGCCAGCGCGGGGCCGGTCGTCTGGAACATCCCGAAGCGGCCCACGACCATCGAGCCCAGGCCGACGATGACCGTCGCGGCGCTGGCCGTGATGACCGCGCCGATGTGGCGCTCCGTGGCGGCGATCGCGTCGTGCCGCGGCGTGCCGTCCACCTCTTCACGGAAGCGCGAGATGAGGAAGATCGTGTAGTCCGTCCCGACCCCGAAGACCAGCACGATGACGAAGGTCTGGATCAGCGACGAGATGCGCCAGCCGGCCTGGGCGAGGTAGCCCAGGATGCCGCTCCCCACGAGGTACGCAGCCCCGATCGTCAGCAGGGGCACCAGGGCGGCCAGCGGCGCGCGGTAGATCAGCAGCAGCACGATGACCACCAGCACGACCGTCACCAGCGTGGTGCGGTCCGTCGCCGCCAGGATCGAGTCGAGGTAGTCCGCACCGATGCCGACGCTGCCCGTGACGTTGGCCTGGAGGCCGGACGGGGCGCTCGCGAGGTGCTCGCGGATCTGCGCGGCGGACTGGTTGGCGATGGGCTGGAACGCGGCCGCATCGAGCTGCACCTGCAGCAGCTCCACGCTGCCGTCGGCGCTGCGCAACGAGCTCGCCAGCTCGGGCTGCGCGGCCGCCCCGATCACGCGGGTGACCGCGTCCTGCAGGGGTTGCGGGGCCTCGGTCGTCAGCCAGTCTGCCGTGTCGGCGATGTAGGCCTCATCCGAGGAGGTAAGACCGCCCGGTCGGGAGAACACCAGCGTGGCGACGCCGGCCGAGGCCTGGTCGGGAAACGCCTTCGCCAGCCGCGCGCGCGCCGCCATGGCCTGGCTGTCGGCCGGCAGGAAGGACGACTGATCGGCCGAGCCGACCCGCGAGAGCGAGGGGGCGAAGAGCAGGGCTCCGATCGCCGCGACCGCCCACAGCGCGACGGTGACGAAGCGGAAGCGGAAGACGAGGCGCCCGAGGCGTTCGAACATGGCGCGAAATCCCGTGCGAGGCGCGACCGGCAGCGACCGCCGCTGCACGCGGTCGCATCAGCGTGCGCCGCGCGCCCGTGCGTGTCATGGTCCGGATGGCCCCGCCCGCGCGAGCGCTCGGTCCCGATCTGCGCCCGGCCGCGGCACGGTAGCCTGCGGCGATGGAGCACCGCGATCACGTTCGGCTCATCGGGCGCGGCGTACGTGGCGCCGGCCCCGTCTGGGCCGACCTCGGCTCGGGCCGTGGCGCCTTCACGCTGGCCCTGGCCGATCTCCTCCTCTCGGAGGGCCGCGAGTCCGCCACCATCCACTCGGTGGATCGCGACGGCGCCGCCCTGCGTGACCAGGCCCGCGAGGTCGCGCGCCGCTTCCCGGCCGTCGCCCTGATCGTCCATGCGGCCGACTTCACGCGTCCCTTGCCGATCCCCACGCTCGATGGCCTGGTGATGGCCAACGCCCTGCACTTCGTTCACGACCCGGTCCCCGCGCTGGAGCTGGTGCACGGCTACCTTCGCCCGGGCGGTCGCCTGGTGCTGGTCGAGTACGACGCCGAACGGGGCAATGCCTGGGTGCCGTTCCCCATCTCGTGGCGG
>DATHCS010000094.1:0-2073 GCA_035319405.1 Candidatus Dormiibacterota bacterium
GGTCGGCCTCGTTCCCCTCGCGATCCTGGTCACGGGTCGGCCGGAGTGGGACTGGCCGTACCCGATCATCGCCTTCGGGTACGCCGGGCTCGCCATCGCCTTGGTGCTCGGTGCACTCGGCCTGCAAGGCCCCTCGGGCTCCAGGCGGTTGCGTCGCGTGGCCTACCTCGGCCTGCTCGCGCTCGCGGCCCTGCCGAGCATGGTGCTGCTGCTCCTGACTCCGCTCGTCGCCCTCGCCGGGACGGGCCTGGTACGACCGGCGCCAGGCGGATCGCTGGCAACCGACGTCGCGGCCGCCTGACTCGGGCTGCCGGCTGACACGCGCGGTCGCTGTGGCCCGTCGGCGCTACGCCGCGCAGCGCCTCGGGCTAGGGGCGCCTCGTCGCGCCGCCTCGCGGCACGTCGAGCGAGCGGGCGTTCGCCGGGAGGAGATAGAGGGGGTGGGTCTCGGCAAGACGACCTCGCCGACATCAAGGTGACTAAGGGGCCTGTGAATCGCAGTTCCTGATCGAATCCGCGAGGGCCATGGCGATTGCGCCGCCTAGCAGAACGCACCCCGCTGACCGGGCCGGCGCATGCAGCGCTGGAGTGGCCCTCCGGCCCCCGCCTAACCGCACTGACTGATGGGCGCCGATGCGCTCAAGAAGATCGTCACTGCGATGGGGACAACAGCACGGCGGCCATGCCGCCTACGAACCAGTAACCCGCGGGCGTGTGGTCGATGTCGATGAGGCCCCCGCCATCAAGGTCCGGCACCGGGGCAACCGAGTCGAGAACCTGGCCGTCCATCAGCGACCGAACCTCCAATCTCGACCCACCCGTCACGAGGTAGACACCATCGGCATAGAGCCGCGATGCCTGTACCCGGGTCCAGGTCGCCAGGGGCGCGATCGAGCCCGTCGCGGGGTCGATGCGTAGCAAGGTCACGCCCGACGCCGCCGACGCCGCCGACGTCAGCGTCTCGAGTCGTCCATCCACTCCCACAACTGGCGTCACCTGTCGGCCGCCGAGGTCGAGCGGTAACCCCGGGCGGCCTGTGGCGGGATCCAGCGGGATCAGCGTCTCAGAGCCCTGCCCACCGCTGACGGTGACGATCCACACGCGACCCAGGGCCTCGCTCAGGGCGGCCACGCGTCCGGGCAGGGGGATGGCCTTCGTTAGCGCGCGTGTGGTCGGGTTCAATCGGTACACCGCGTCATGTAGGGCGCCGGAACTCGTGATCCACAGTGCATCGAAGGCCGCCAATAGCTGCCCGGGCGCCGGGACCGGTATCGAGAATTCGACGCGTCCGCTGGTCGTATCGATCGCCTCAACTCGATTCGCCCGCAGGCCCGGCTGAGAGCCGTCGCCGGGACCGTCGGCGATCCAGGCCTGGGCGCCGAGCACGGCGAGGGAGGCCGGCGCCCAGCCGACATCGGCGACTGACAGGAGCGTGCCGCGCGCCAGGTCATAGCGGTACACGTGCCCCGCGGGCGTGCCCGCGATGGCGACCCAGAGCGCCCCATCGGCGGCCTGCGTGGCGAGGACGCCGAGGCTCGCCGGGTGCAGGGCGATCGATGTCGCGATGTGCCATGCCTCTGTGCTCGTCCCTGGCGCGGCGCTCGGCGTCCGCATCACCGAGGGGGTCGGCGAGCCTGGCGGCGACGGCAGGCTCGGCGCGCCGCACGACGCGAGCACCACGCAGAGCGCGACAAGCAGGGTGGCGCGTCTCGGCCTAGGCACCTCATTCGGCATGTCGCTAGGGAGCGACAGCCAGGCCTGCTCCGGTCGGCGCGAAGGTGAAGCGCGTACCCGCCTCGTCCATGAGGTCGACCACGTCGCCCGTCGCCCCGGTGATCGTCGCCGCCCCGGCCCCGGCGGGCATCAGGACGCGCGCCGCGCGGAGCTGGTGGCCCTGGCCATCGAATTCCACGAACTCGACGAACCCCTGCGATGGGTTGCTGACGAACGAGCCGGCCCATACCGTCAGGCGGCTCGTGGCCGTGAAGTCCTCCCACGCGGTAGTCACGGCCTCGTCGGCGTCGGGCCCGGGATGGATGGAGGTGACGAAGAGGTGGCCGTCGCCGGCGACCG
>DATHCS010000095.1:0-4140 GCA_035319405.1 Candidatus Dormiibacterota bacterium
GGCGCCCGGCTCGGGGGTCATGCCGATGGCCGCGATGATCACCTCGCAGGGGATGACGAGCCTGCTCCCCGGGATCGGCTCCGGGCGCCGTCGCCCCGAGGCATCCGGCTCGCCGAGGCGCATGCGCGTGCAGGCGAGACCGCTCACGGCACCCTGCTCGTCGCCCAGCACCTCGGCCGGGGCGGCCAGCAGCTCGAAGCCCACGCCCTCGGCCTCCGCGTCCGCGGCCTCGACGTGATGGGCCGGCATCTCGTCGCGGCCGCGCCGGTAGGCCACGGTCACCGACGCCGCCCCGAGGCGGCGCGCGGTGCGCGCGGCGTCCATGGCCACGTTGCCGCCGCCCACCACGACGACCCGCTTGCCGGCCAGGTCGAGGGGCTGGCCAAGCTTGACCTGGCGCAGGAAGTCCGTGCCGCCGAGCACGCCCAGACGATCCTCACCGGGCACGCCGAGACTCGTGGAGCGGTGCGTGCCGGTGGCCACCAGCACGGCCTCGTAGCCGTCGGCCTTGAGGGCATCGAGATCGTCCACCCGCGTCGAGGTCACGATCTCCACCCCCAGGGCGCGCACGTTGTCGATGTCCTGCTCGACGACCTCGGGCGGCAGGCGATAGGAGGGGATGGCCAGGCGGAGGAACCCTCCGGGCACCGGGGCCGCTTCGAAGATCCTGACGCGATAGCCCTTGCGGGCGAGCTGCCAGGCCGCCGTCAGGCCGGCCGGTCCGGAGCCCACGATCGCGATGGCGTGTCCGTTGGGCCGGGCGATCTCGAGGCCTGGCCCGTCGTGGTCCGCGTAGTGGCGGTCGGCGATGAAGCGCTTGAGGAGTCGGATGGGCAGCGTGCCCTCGAGTGAGCCCCGTGTGCACTCGACCTCGCAGGGTGCGTAGCAGGCGCGCCCCAGGCTGCCCACCAGCGGGGTCGCGTCGAGCACGAGCCGGAAGGCCTTCTCGTACTCCCCGCTGCGGATCAGCGAGACGTAGCCATGAGCCTGGATGCCCGCCGGACAGGCGAACGAGCAGGGAGAACTGCCCGCACGCTCGATGACGGCCTTCTTGGGGACCGCCTGCGGGAACGCGATGTACGCCGCGCGGCGGGCCACCAGGTCGGCGTTGAACTGGTCGGGCACGGCCACCGTGCAGGCCATCTCGCAGAGCTGGCAGCCCGTGCAGGCAGCCTCGTCGACGTAGCGGGCCTTGCGCCGGATGCGCGCCTGGAAGCGGCCGTCGTCGCGGGGCGTGATGCCCTCGACCTCGCTGTAGGTGAGGGCCGTGATGTTGGGATGATGGATCGTGGCGGCCATCTTCGGCGTCGAGATGCACGACGCGCAGTCGAGGGTCGGGAAGACCTTGCTGAGCAGGATCATCTTCCCGCCGACGCTGGCCTCTTTCTCCACCAGCAGGACCCGGTAGCCCATGTCGCCCAGCTTCAGGGCGGATTCCATGCCCCCGATGCCGCTGCCCACGACGAGCACGTCATAGTCCATGGCTCACCTCGACCGGGCGCGTTGGGCCCAGCTCCGCGAGCGTCGCCGCGAACTGCTGGATGTGCCGCGCGAAGGGGTCGGCACAGACCGAGCAGATGGCCGCCAGCTTGAGGCGCTGCGGCTGTAGCCCTGCAGCCACGAGCAGCTCCTGGGCGCGCGCCACGATGTGCGATGCACGCTCGCTGCAGTCGGGCAGGTACGCGCACTCGTCGCCGTCGGAGGCGATGAAGACGCCGTCGAAGCCGCGCTCCAGCGCGTGCACGATCCAGGACGGCCGGATGCCGCTCGTGCAGGGCAGGCTGATGACCGCGACGCCGGGCGTGTAGTGCAGGTGCGAGCTGCCGGCGAGATCGATGCCCGGATCCGAGATGGTGTTCGTGGAGAACACCAGGATGCGCGGCATCGGCGCCGTCGTCTCCGTCTGCAGCCCAACGTCGGCGGGCGCGGTCATCAAGGGGCCTACTTCCCGCGGCGCACGAAGACGCGGTCGTACCCGACGGCCGCGAGCGAGCCGAGGAACTGATGGCCGACCTTGTCAGACCAGGCGGCCACATCGGTCTTGGTCACGGGGTCGCTCGACCAGAGCTCGAGGACGTCGCCCACGGGCACCGCGGCCATGCCCTTCTTGGCCTCCAGCAAGGGGCCGGGGCATGCGGCGCCGCGGGCGTCGATGACCTTGGCGGCGGTGATCGACTCCAGGTCGACCGGGGTGAGCGTGGCAGGCATGGGAACCCTCCTAGTAGACGAGGCTGTTGGTGGCCGAGGTGATCTCGGCGACGAAGCGACCCGCGGCGACCACCTCGGCCCCCTCGATCAGGTCATCGGGCGCCTTGAGCTCGCGACTGTTGAGGCAGGGCCCGCAGACGAGCAGGTGGCCACCGAGCTCGCGGTAGTCCGCCATGAGCTTGGCCAGCGGGGGGAACCCGGGCGCGTTGACGGTCTCCGCTTCGCCCTTGTGGACGAGACAGACGCCATCGGCCTGGAAGCCGATCACCACCTCGACGTCCGAGGCGAGGGCGGCGCAGGCCATCACGAAGGGGATGGTGGCGTGCTCGGGGTGCTCCGGGCCGTGGAGCACCATGAAGACGAGCTTTTCCTTGTCGGCCATCGTTGGCTCCTTGTTCGGCTCCGACGCGGAGCGCATCAGATGAAGAGGACCTGGCCGCCCTCGGCCGCCAGGAGGAAGGTGGCGATGCCGCCCGAACCGTCGACCAGCGGATCGAGCGCCGCCGCATCGATGCCCAGCGTGGCCAGCGAGCCCGAGCAGGCCCAGATGGTCACCTCGCCCAGCTCCTTGGCCTGCCTGAAGGTTTCCAGCCAGGGGATGGCGCCGACGCCGGCCACGGGCTCGCTCGAACCGGGGCGCACGCCGTCGAAGGCGAGACCGTGGTTTGCGGTGATGCCCTCGGCACGGAAGGCGTCCAGCGCCCAGTACATCAGCAGGACGTTGACCGGACGGCCCATGGCCGCCGCGCCCGCGGCGATCGTGCCGGCCGCGTGCAGCTTGTCGGCCGTGCCCGAGAACAGGACCAGGGAGAGGGGCTCGCTCATCGTTGACCTCCGGGCGCGGCCGTCGCCAGCGCCGACTCCTGCCGGTCGGCCGCGGCCGCCAGGTCGCCCAGGCGCGTGAGGCGGCGCACGAGCACCGAGCGCATCAGGCTGCACGCCGCGAGGATCTCCGGGTCGCTCAGGCGGTAGCGCATGACGCGTCCCTCGCGCCCGGCCTCCACCAGCCCGACGGCCCGCAACGCGCCGAGGTGCTGTGAGGTCGCGGCCTGGCTCAGGCCGAGATGGGCGGCGAGCTCGCCGACCTCGCACTCGGCCACACCGAGGCGGTGGATGATGCGCAACCGCTGGACACTGGCGATGGTCCGCAGCAGCGCGGCCTGCAGCTCGTCGATGTCCTCACCCGAGCGCAACACGGCGGCGACCTACTTGCTCATGGCTGATATAAGCACAGCACGTATATATGCTTAACGCTTATAGACGCCATGGGCTGATAGGCCCAGAGCGGCGGGCCGTTCGGCCTTCGCGGGCTGCCGTTTCCTTCGCCGGCCTTCCCTCGCCTCGCGGTCGGCCGGTCAAGCCGGAGCGCTATGCTGTGCCCGTCGCGCGCTCGTAGCTCAGCGGATAGAGCGTCTGCCTCCGGAGCAGAAGGCCGTGGGTTCGAGTCCCGCCGAGCGCGCCACCTAGCCTGCTCTTCCCAGCTGGCCCATCCGGTTGCCGCGCCGCTGCCAGCTGACGGCCACGACTGCGGCAACGGCGATGCTGACGAGGGCGGTGAGGAGGTCGTTCCAGGCCGGCTCGACACCGGCCTTGAGCACGCTGGCGTCGTTGAACATGGCATGCATCAGCGTGACAACGACGAGGCTGCCCGCGGCGCCCAGCCAGAGCCATGTGAAGAGCACCGTCCAGGCGGTGACGATCACCAGGTAGAGCGGGAACGCCTCGAGGCGTGCCGCGAAGATGGGCACGTGCCAGCTCGCCCAGACCACGCCCAGCACGAGGCTTGCCACCAGCGGCCGCTGGGTGCGCAGCAGCTCCGGCAGCGCCAGGCCCCGCCAGCCGATCTCCTCGCCCAGGTAGAACGGGAGCACCAGGATCGCCAGCAGCGGCAGGTCGACGAAGCGGAGGGGCGTGCGCCCACCGAGCAGCCAG
>DATHCS010000096.1:0-5543 GCA_035319405.1 Candidatus Dormiibacterota bacterium
GGGGAGCTGGCCTACCTCCCGCTGGGAGGCGACCCGCTTGGACCTGGCGCGCGGGAGCACGGCGCGTTCGAGATGGCCGCGGCCGGACCCGCGCTCCAGTCGCGCTTCGGCGCCGCGTACGGCCGCCTCGAGGAGGTCACCCGGGCCGCGGCCTCGGGTGACGCGAGGGCCGTGGCGCTGCTCGATGAGGAGGGCCGCCTGCTGGCCCTCGGGATCGCCGCCCTGGCCGCGGTCACGGATCCCGCGCTCGTGTTGCTGAGCGGCGGCGTCGGATCCGTCGATGGGCTGCTGGGGCCGCTCCGACGGTGGCTGGCCGCGCTGCTGCCACGGCCGCCCGAGGTGCGGGCGGGCACGCTAGGCGAACGGGCCGCCGTGGTCGGGGCCGTGCGCCTTGCGCGGGGCGCGCCTCAGGGGTGGCGCCGGTAGCGTCGTCGCCGGGTGCGCAGGCTGATCGAGCCACCGTCGGCGGGCACGATGCTGATCGAGCCGTCCTGCTCGAGGGCGGCCAGTTTCACCTCGCTGACCGACTCGAGGCCATGCTCGCGCAGCGCCGCCTCGAGGTCATCGTCGTCGAGGTCCTCCCGGGCGAGGGCGTCGCTGAGCCAGGCGCCGTCGCGGGCGATGATCGTGACCGGTGACTCGAGCAGTCGTCGCACGAACGGGAACTGGCGCCGCAGTCGCGCCACCAGCGCGTTCAGGACGAAGAGCGTGGCCACGATGAGGGCCGCTCCCGGGATGGAGATGTCGGGACCGGTGATGGCTGGCTGGAGGGCGTTCGCGGCGAGCAGGATGAGGGCCAGGTCGAAGACCGTGAACTGGCCCAGCTCGCGCTTGCCGAAGATGCGCAGGGCCACCAGGAAGATGAGGTAGACGACGGTCGTGCGGACGATCAGCTCGACGGGGCTGATCGTGAACTGCCACATGCGCGATCCTCCCGGCTCGGCTCAGCGGTTGGCCGCGGCCACTGGACGAAAGCGGGGCGCCCCTCCGCCCGGGTCGTCGATCAGCGCGAGCTCGAGGAACTCGCGCATCCGGATCAGTCGGTAGGGCCCGCGCAGGCCCCGCGGCAGCGTGGCGGGGCCGACGACCCGTGGCCGACCCGCGGCCAGGAGCCGGCCGTGGAGCTGGACCCGGCAGGTCCCCGCGGCCGTCACGTTGAGGCACCAGCGGGCGTTCGGGCCGTAGGTGAGGGGCACGTACAGGCGGTCGCCGCGCCGGTGGACCGCGAGCGGCGTCGCATGGGCACGACCGGAGCGGCGGCCCACGTGGTGGACCACCGCCAGCGGCGAGCGGCGTCCTCCTGCCAGGCCGAGACGCAGCACCAGTGGATTGAGCCATCGCCGGGCGAAGACGTGCAGGCCTCGGTGGCGGATCGCGGTCGTGGGGGCGGTGGCTGCGTGCTGCATCTCGGCGCGGCGGTGATCGTCGGCCTACTGCTGGTAGCGCTCGACGACCTCGGGCGGTCGGACCTTCGCGGCATCCGGGTCCAGCCCGGCCGATCGGCGGGCCTCTCGCTGGTGCAGGAGGTCGTAGCACTGGTCGAGCTCGACCTGGATCGCCTCGAGCCGCTCGTGCTGCGTACCACTCATGCCCGCCCCTCCGCCGGCGAGCTGCCACAGCCGCTCTTCCTCGGCCGCCAGGTCGTTGATCCGTTCGAAGATCGATTGGTCGGACATGGCGAGCTCCTTCGATGTGGGTGGCGCGGCCATCCTAGGCGAGCCCACGATCGCACGTGCGCCTGACGACCCGGCAGCGCGGTGCGATCACATCCGGGCCTGCGCAACCCGGTACGCTGCCGAACGTGGCGACCCGGGAGGCCCGCGACGTGGTGGTGGTCGGAGGGGGCGCGGCCGGCTGCGTGATCGCCCGGCGCCTCGCCGAGTCGGCGCGATCAGTCCTGCTGCTTGAGGCTGGCCCGGACCTGCGCCAGGCGATCCCGGCCGACTGGCGCGACGGCTGGCGGTTGCCCACGCTTCCCGACTGGGGGTTCGAGTCCGAGGCGGTCGGTGAGGCCGCGCCGAACCGGCTGCGGCGGGGCCGCCTGCTTGGCGGCACCTCATGGTTGACCCGCTTCGCGGTGCGGGGTTCCGCGGCCGATTTCGATCGCTGGGCGGCACGTGGCAATCCCGGCTGGAGCTACGCCGAGGTGCTGCCAGCCTTCCGGCGGCTCGAGGCGGACGCCGAGTTCGGCGCCAGCCCCTGGCACGGCGATGCCGGGCCGATCCCCGTGACGCGGTATCCGGAGCTGGCGCCCTCGACGGTGCACGAAGCGGCCCTGGACGCCCTTGCGGCGCTCGATCACCCTCGCGTGGCGGACGTCAACGAGCCCCATCCGCTCGGCGTCGGGCGCATGCCCATGAGCTCGCGTGGCGGGCACCGGGTGACGACGGCGGACGCTTACCTGCCGCGATCGGGCGGGCCGGCGTCGCTCGCGATCCGTGCGGACGCGCCGGTGGCCGCCGTGATCGTCCAGCGAGGTCGCGCCGTCGGCGTGCGCCTGGTGGACGGGACCGCCGTCCCCTCGGGCCAGGTCGTGCTCGCCGGGGGGACCTACGGCAGCCCCACGATCCTGATGCGTTCGGGCATCGGCCCGGCCGACCACCTCCGAGAGGTCGGTGTCCCGGTCGAGTTGGATTTGCCGGGTGTCGGGTCGAACCTGGCCGACCATCCGGCCGTCGACCTCGATTCGGGGTGGCGCGGCGCCGGGACCGACGGGCCGCTGCTCCACTCCATCGCGACGTTCCACAGTGCCGGGGCGGGCACGGACGAGCCGCCGGACCTGATGTTCTGGCTGAGCGATCCGGTGGTTGAGGATCCGGGCTTCTGGTTCGATCCGGTGCTGCTCAGGCCCGACTCCCGCGGCACGGTGCGCCTGCGGGACGCCGGGGCGGCCTCCGCGCCCCGGATCGCGCTGCCCGGCCTGCGCGAGGCCCGCGACGTCGATCGGCTGGCCGAGGGTTACCGACGCGGACTCGAACTCGCGCAGCGGCCGGAGTTCCGCCGCCTGGCCAGCGGGGAGCCGCCCCGCGGGCCCCGGACGGCCGCGGCGCTGCGGCAGCTGGTCATGGACGGCGCCTATTCGATCCCGCACGTCGTGGGAACGTGCGCCATGGGGCCCTCCGCGGCTGATGGTGCGGTGGTCGACGCGCAGGGCCGCGTGCATGGGATCGACGGCCTCAGCGTCGTCGACGCCTCGATCATCCCCGAACCGCCCTCCGGCTTCCCGCACCTGGTGACGATCATGCTCGCCGAGCACCTGGCCTCGCGGATGGCGGCGCCGGGCTGACCTGCCTCGCTGAGGCGTCGCTGCACAGCCGCCCGGCGAAGGAGCGACCCCGCCGGAGGGAGGCCGGCGGGGTCGGGAGGAGGAGCAGCGGCCGCCCTACGCGGCGGACGGCCGAGGCAGATGGTGGCGGGCGGTTCCTTTCGGATCGATGACGCCGCGTTAGCGCTCGTTCGCGGGTGAGCTGGTCATGGCGCCCTCTGGCCGGCGCGATGCCGGTGCGGTACCGTCGCTGCTGCGCGATGGGAATGGACACGTGATCTGCGGTTCGTGCGGCACGGAGAACCGGGCCGGGCGGAAGTTCTGCGCCCAGTGCGGCGCCGCGCTGGGCCGGACCTGTCCGGCCTGCGGCGCCCCGGTCGAGGCTGGCGATCGCTTCTGCGGTGAGTGCGCGACTCCGCTGCCCGGCGACGGGGCGGGCATGCCGGCGGCGGCCGCGTCGGTCGCTGCCCGGGTGGCGGCGCCGGTCGCCGAACGGCGCATCGTCTCCATCCTGTTCGCCGACCTGGTGGGGTTCACGCCCTTCGCCGAGGAGCGCGATGCCGAGGAGGTGCGGGACACCCTCAACCGGTACGCGGCCCTCGCCGGCGAGGTCGTGGCGCGCTACGGCGGCACGATCGAGAAGTTCATCGGAGATGCCGTCATGGCCGTGTGGGGCGCCCCAACGGCCCACGAGGACGATGCCGAGCGCGCCGTGCGTGCGGGACTCGAACTCGTCGAGGTCGTCCCCGGCATCGGCCCGGGCATCGCGGCCCGGGCCGGGATCCTGACCGGTGAGGCCGCCGTGACCGTTGGCGCCACGAACCAGGGCATCGTTGCGGGCGACCTCGTCAACACGGCGAGCCGCCTGCAGTCCGTCGCCGCCACGGGGACGGTGCTGGTGGGGGAGGCGACCGTCCGCGCCGCGGATCGGGCCATCGTCTTCGAGCCTGCAGGCGATCAGGTCCTCAAGGGGAAGGCGGCACCGGTGCCGGCCTGGCGCGCCGTCCGGGTGGTCGCGGAACGGGGCGGGCGCAACCGCACTCGGACCCTCGAGGCGCCCTTCGTCGGTCGTGCCGACGAGCTGCGGCTTCTCAAGGACCTGTTCCACGCCATGGGCCGCGAGGGAAGGGCGCGGTTGATCTCGGTCATCGGACCGGCAGGCATCGGCAAGACGCGGCTGGCCTGGGAGTTTCTGAAGTACGTCGACGGCCTCGTCGACACGATCTACTGGCACGACGGTCGCTCGCCGGCCTATGGCGAGGGCATCACCTTCTGGGCACTCGGCGAGATGGTGCGCGGTCGTTGCGGCCTGCTGGAGGCCGACGACGAAGCCACGACCCGCGCCAAGGTGGCCGAGGCCGTCGCTCGCTGGGTGCCCGACGCCGAGGAGCGTCGCTGGATAGAGCCGGCCCTGCTGGCGCTCCTCGGTCTCGAGGTGCGCGTCGTCACGGAGGAGCTCTTCGCCGCCTGGCGCGCCTTCTTCGAGCGGCTCGCCGCGAGCGCCCCGGTGGTGCTCGTATTCGAGGACTTCCACTTCGCCGACGCTGGCCTGCTCGACTTCGTCGACTCGCTCCTCGAGTGGAGCCGCAACGCCCCCATCTACGTGCTCACGCTGGCGCGCCCGGAGCTCCTGGAGCGGCGCCCCGACTTCGGGACGGGCAAGCGCAACTTCAGCTCGCTGTACCTGGATCCGCTTCCCCCGTCGGCGATGCGCGAGTTGCTGGCCGGCCTGGTGCCGGGGTTGCCGGAGTCCGCAGTCCGGGCGATCGTCGCGCGAGCGGACGGCGTGCCGCTCTATGCGGTCGAGATCGTGCGCATGCTCGTGGCCCAGGATCGACTGCGGGTGGACGGTGAGGCGTACGCCCCGACCGGCGATCTCAGCACGCTCGACGTGCCCGAGACGCTCACCGCGCTCATCGCCAGCCGTCTCGACGGGCTCGAGCCGGCCGACCGCACGCTGGTCGCGGATGCCGCGGTGCTCGGCCAGAGTTTCACACTCGAGGCGCTCTCGGCCGTGTCGAGCACTCTGGCATCCGAGCTGGAGCCGCGCCTCCGGATCCTCGTCCGGCGCGAGATCCTCACCCAGGAGGCCGATCCGCGGTCGCCGGAACGAGGCCAGTACGCGTTCGTGCAGGCGCTCATCAGGGAGGTGGCGTATCACGGCCTGGCTCGTCCCGACCGCAAGTCGCTCCACCTCGCTGCGGCCCGCTACTTCGAGTCGCTCGGGACCGACGAGCTGGCGGGTGCGCTCGCCGGCCACTACCTTGCCGCCCACGAG
>DATHCS010000097.1:0-2830 GCA_035319405.1 Candidatus Dormiibacterota bacterium
CGCGTACGGTAGCACGACGGCCGCTACACTCGGCCCGTGAGCCACCGTGTTCGCGGCCCGGCGCGGCCCGTGCGAATGCCGCCTCGGGAACGATGAGCCGTCCGGCCGGAGACGACGGCACGCTTACGCCGAGCGAGATCAGCCAGCGGACGAAGGCGGCGGTCGAGGCGGAGCACGCGGCGCGAGCGGCCGCTCGAGAGGCAGCCGAGCGTCGACGCCGCTCGCTGGTCGGGCGCTCGGAGCGCGTGCTGCGTTGGGTGCGGAACCGTCAGACCGGCCCGCTGCCGCGCATGCGGCGCATGGTGCGGGTGATGCGGGAGATCGTGCGTCAACCTCAACTCCTTCCGGCGTTGCCCGCCGAGCTGCTGCGCGCCGCCCTGGCGCCGGTGCGTTTGGCGACGATCCCGTCGGCCTCGGCGCTCCCGCCCGATTGGACCGCTGCCCGGGCCGCAGCTCGGGAGCGCTTGGCGCGGCTCGAGGCGCCGGCTGGTGTCGCCTTGGCGGCGGATCGCCTTCGTGTCGCCTTCGTGGCCGACACGCCCCTGGCAGCCAACCTCTCAGGCGCGTGCGATGGGATCGCGCTCCGGCCCGAGGATTGGCAGGCGACCCTGGCGACGCGTCCACTCGACATGCTCCTCGTCGAATCGGCATGGGCTGGCAACGGCGGGACGTGGCAATACCGTATCGCCTGGTACGCCCATCCTGATTCCATCCTGCTTCGCGACCTGAAAGCCCTCCTGGCGTGGTGTGCCGAGCGCGCCGTTCCGAGCGTCTTCTGGGACCGCGCGTCCCGTGTCGACGGCGACCGCTTTCGCGAGGCCGCCGTCCGGTTCGACCTCATCGTGACGGCTGATCCTGGTCGCGCTTCTTGGTACCGCGGCTCCGCCGATCGCCGCGGTGCAGGCGTGGCGCTGCTCGCGTCCGAACTGGGTCCGCCTCGACGCGTGCATGGCGCCGAGGACGATGCGCCGTACCCTGCCGCGTTGGCCCGCCTGATCGAGGCCGTCTGGCCCGCGGACACGGCAGCAGCCGTTGTGCCGCCCGGGGCTCTGCCCGATCCTGGGGCTGCACCCTCATCGGCCGCGTGATGACGCGCTTTCGACGGATCTGCCTCTACTCACCGGCCGATCTCAACATCGTGAGCGGTTCCTCCGTCTGGGTGCAATCCGTGGCGGCCGCGCTGGCCTCCGGCCCGGACGTCCACGTTACGATCCCGCTGCGCTGTCCCGATCGGCGCCACCTGATCACCGATGAGTTGCGGCGCCTGCCTGGCGTCGACGTGGTCGAGCCGCGCCGCATCCGCCGTTTCGTGCCGTCCGAAGGCCTCTACTTGGCGGAGGCGCTGGACCTCATCGAGCTGCTCGATCGCGAGGAACCATTTGCGGCCATCCTGATTCGGTCGTTTGCCTCGTGTCGTGGTGCCCTCGACCGGCAGCGGCTTCGGTCACGACTGTGGAGCACGTACGTACTCGAGCCCGAGCGCGACCCTGACGATCGAGCGCACCTGGCGGAACTGGGCGAGCTCGCGGGTGCCTCTGCCCGCGTGGTGGTGCAGTCCGAGGAGATGCGGGCCCTGTTCGAGGCGCTCGTCCCTGCGGGTCGCGGCAAGACCGTGATCCTGCCGCCCGCCGTCCCGCCAACACCGCCCGGTGCTGACGAGGGCGCACCCTTCAGGCGACGCATGCTATACGCGGGTAAGTTCCACCCCTTCTACCCGGTACCACGGATGGTCGACCTGTTCGTTGAGCTGCGGGCGGCGGATCCGACACTTGAATTCCACGTCATCGGGGACCAGGTTTTCCGGCCCGCTGGCGATCAGCGCTATGCGGACGAGCTGGAGCATCGCCTCACGACGACGGCCGGCGTGACATGGCATGGCGCCTTGGCGCGACCCGATACCATCGCCTTCCTGGCTCAGGGCGGCGTGGCCCTCAGCCTATGGGATTACCGCCACGGCTCGACCATGAACGACCTGGTCGTCTCCACCAAGCTGCTCGACTACTGCACGGCTGGCGTGCCGGTGATCCTCAATCGCACAGCCGCCCAGGAGGGCATCCTGGGTGCCGATTACCCCCTGTTCGTTCGCGACGTGGACGAGGCGCTGCCCCTCCTGCGCGCGCTCCTGGCGGATCGATCGTTCTACGAGGCGATGGCCAGGCGCTGCCGGGCTGCTGCCCGGCCATTCGAGTACGAACGCGTCTACGCCGCCCTTGCGCCTGACCTCGAAGGACGGCCGGATGCGTCGCTGCGTCAATTCGAGAGATCCAAGCTCGAAGGGGCGCAGTACAACCTCGGCGTCCCGCTCCCGCGCGATGTCACGGCGATCCCGCCCGAGGCGCTACGTCTGCTGGCCGTCTTGCGGCGTGTTGAGCCTCGCTTCCGCCTCATTGCCGGCGTGGCGAGCGACGAGCAGGCTCCGCCTCCCGGGGCGGACCCGGCCGCCTCGCTCTTGTCTGGTGTCGATGACGAGCTGCAGGCGGCCGTGAGCGCCCGAACCGTCGATGACCGGCCCAGCTGGTGGCGCACGCTGGGTTTCGTCGTCGGCTCCGGGGCAATGGCCGGTCGCGGCGACGAGTGGGTGGTGGAGGCAGCTGCGTCCGGAGCCGTGCCGCTGTTGGTGGGCGGGCCGCGCGGCGGCGCAGGAGGCCCGTTCGCCCATGCCAGCGTGGAGGCAGCGGCGGCTTTCGCTGGCCGGCTCGTCGCCGGCGGCGGCTGGGCCTCGGCTTCGCGGGTGGCTCGATCATTCGCGTTCGGCGACGCGACGGACTGAGCGATGCGCATCCTGCACGCGGCGCGCAACCCGGCCAACCAGGCGGGCTACGTGGTGGCC
>DATHCS010000098.1:0-2603 GCA_035319405.1 Candidatus Dormiibacterota bacterium
GAGCGGCGCCGCGGTGGCGGTGGTCCTCGCAGCGGCCGGCTATCCGGAGCAGCCGCGTGGGGGGGACCCGATCGGCGGGCTGGATGCGGCGCGTGCGGCCGGGGCGCTGGTCTTCACGGCCGGGGTCGCGCCCGGTCCGGCGGGCGGCCTGCAGACCGCGGGGGGCCGCGTGGTCACCATCGTCGGGCGTGGTGCGGGCGTCGAGGCGGCCGCTGCACGGGCGTATGGCGCCGCGGACGCCGTCGCCTTCGCCGGTCGTCAGCTGCGTCGCGACATCGGCCGCCCGCTCTCGACCTGGCGGTTCCCCCAGGCCGCGCCCGGTCCGGCGGAGGCCGCCGATGGCGCCGCGGCGGGCGGCATCATCACGGAAGTCCGGGCATGATCCCGCGCTACACGCTGCCCGAGATGGGCGCGCTGTGGACCGACGAGGCGCGCTTCGCGGCGATGCTGCGCGTGGAGCTGGCCGTCGCGGGAGCCCAGGCGCGGCGCGGCCAGGTGCCGCCCGAGGCCGTCGCCGCCCTCGAGTCGCGGGCGCGCGTGGACGTGGCCCGCATCGCCGAGCTCGAGCGCACCACCGAGCACGACGTGATCGCCTTCGTCAGCCAGGTCGCCGAATCGGTCGGGCCGGAGGGACGCTACCTGCACCTGGGCCTGACCAGCAGCGACGTGGTCGATACCGGTCTCGCCCTGCAGTGCCGGGACGCCGCGGCGCGCTTGCTGTCCGACCTCGAGGCCGCCATCGCGGCCGTGGTGGAGCGAGCCAGGGAGCACGCCGGGACGGTGCTCATGGGCCGCACCCACTCGGTCCATGCCGAGCCCACCACGCTCGGCCTCAAGCTGGCCGGCTGGGCCTTCGAGCTAGATCGGGACCGCCAGCGCTTGGCGGCCGCGGCGGACGATCTCTCGGCGGGCAAGATCAGCGGCCCGGTCGGCACCTACAGCCACCTGGCGCCGGACGTGGAGGCCGAGGTGCTCGCCGAGCTGGGCCTGGCGCCCGAGCCGGTGAGCACCCAGATCGTGGCCCGCGACCGGCATGCTGCCTTCCTGGCGGCGATCGCCGTCACGGGTGGCTCGCTGGAGCGATTCGTGACCGAGATCCGCAACCTGCAGCACACCGAGATCGGCGAGCTGCAGGAGCCGTTCCGCGCCGGTCAGAAGGGGTCCAGCGCGATGCCCCACAAGCGCAACCCGATCATCTCGGAGCGCCTCGGCGGCCAGGCTCGCTTGCTGCGCGGCTACGCCGTGGCGGGGCTCGAGGACCAGGCCCTGTGGCACGAGCGGGACATCAGCCACAGTTCGGTGGAACGGGTCGCCCTGCCCGGCGCGACCATCCTGCTCGACTACATGCTGGTGCGGTTCACGGAACTGGTGCGCGGCCTCGTCGTGCGGCGGGAGCGGATGCTCGAGAACCTCGACCGCGGGCTCGGCCTGCATGCCAGCGGCCGCGTGTTGCTGGCCCTCGTGGAGCAGGGCGGGCTGCCGCGTGAAGCGGCCTACGAGATCGTGCAGCGTGACGCGTTGCGCGCCGCGGACGAGCGGCGGCCGCTGCGCGAGCTGCTGGCCGCCGACCCCGAGGTCGAAGCGCACCTGACCCCGGCGCAGCTCGCGGCCTGTTTCGACGATGGCGCGCTGTTGCGCCACGTGCCCGAGGTGCTCGACCGGCTGGACCGCCTGGACCGAGCCAGCGGTCCCCATCCCGCCCATGCCCCCGAGGAGGTCGTCCATGGCGCTCGCTGAGTCGTTCCTGCGTTCCGGCAAGGTGCGCGACCTGTACGTGGTCGACGAGCGCCGGCTGCTGCTCGTGGCCAGCGACCGCATCAGCGCCTTCGACGTGGTGCTGCCCACGCCCATCCCCGACAAGGGCCGCGTGCTGACCGGCCTCTCGCGGTTCTGGTTCGCCGAGACCGACGGCATCGTGCCCAACCACGTGCTGGGCACGGACCCCGCGACGCTGCCCGCTGCCTTCGCCGACGCGGCCGACGAGCTGCGCGGCCGCTCCCTGATCTGTCGACGCGCAGCGGTGCTGCCCGTCGAGTGCATCGTGCGGGGCTACATCTCGGGCAGCGGCTGGAAGGACTACCAGCGGGACGGCGCCATCAGCGGCGTCCGCCTGCCGCCCGGCCTGCGGGAGAGCGACCGCCTGCCCGAGCCGATCTTCACCCCGTCCACCAAGGCCGAGCAGGGCGCCCACGATGAGAACATCGGGATGGCGGCGGTGGCCGCCGCCATCGGCGACGAATTGACCGAGCGCGTCCGCGCGGTGGCCCTCGAGCTGTACCGCTTCGGGGCGGACCGCGCCGAGCGGTCGGGCATCATCCTGGCCGACACGAAGTTCGAGTTCGGGCTCGAGGAGGGCACCGACCGGTTGCTGCTCATCGACGAGGTCATGACGCCCGACTCCAGCCGCTTCTGGGATGCCGCCGAGTACGAGCCCGGGCGCCCCCAGCCCTCGTTCGACAAGCAGTTCGTGCGCGACTGGCTCGAAGGACTGGGCTGGGACAAGCGGCCGCCCGGCCCGGAGCTGCCCGCGGACATCGTGGTCGGCACGCGGGCGCGGTACGCGGAGGCGTTCGAGCGGCTCACGGGGGCCAGCTTCGCGCGCT
>DATHCS010000099.1:0-5576 GCA_035319405.1 Candidatus Dormiibacterota bacterium
GCCTCGAACCAGGCCGCAAGGTCGAGCTCGTGGAGCAGCTCTGGCGCCTCCCAGACCCAGTTGCTGATCACGGCGCGACGGATGCCGGCCTCGGCAAGGCGGGCCAGCGCCGGCGCCACGTCCGGGAAGACGTGCCATGACGCACGCTCACGGAAGCGGGTCCCGAGCGCTTCGAAGAAGTCGCGTGGCAGGCCCGGGTGATCGGTGGCCGCCATGACCGCCTCGTCGAAGCGGCCGATGCGCTCGAACGACGCCTCGGGGCCCACCTCGAAAGGGCCCGCCTGATCGAGGACGCCCGATTCCAGCGCCACGCGGAAGCCGCCCGCCAGCTGCTCCCGGCTGAGCTCGAGCCCGTATTCGTGGCAGACCGACAGGTAGACGTCGATCCAGGACGGGTCGGGCCGCACCAGCGTGTCGCCCACGTCGAAGAAGACCAGCGCCGGACGGGCCATGCGGCCGCTTCGCGCCGCGGGGCTCGACGCGGCGCTCACGCGTGCCGAGCGGGGGGCGCCGGTCGGGTCTCGGGGGCTCCGCCGCGCTCGCGCTCCAGCCGCTCTCGGTCGGCCAGCAGCTGCGCCTGCGCCGCGTCCCGGTCGCGCCAGCCAGTCACCTCCACCGCCTTGTCCTCGAGCAGCTTGTAGGTCTCGAAGAAGTGCTCGATCTCGAGCAGCTTGTGGGGCGAGACCTGGTCCAGCTGGTGGACGTGCTCGTAGAGCGGATCGCCGACGGCCACGCAGAGGACCTTGAAGTCGTCGCCCTTGTCGTCGCGCATCTCCAGCCCGCCGACGGGCCTAGCCCAGACGTGGCAGCCAGTGAACGTCGGCTCGTCGATCAGCAGCATCGCGTCGGCGTGATCGCCGTCATCGGCGCGGGTGCCCTCGATGTAGCCGTAGTCGAAGTTGTAGAAGACGGCCGAGGAAAGGACGCGGTCGAGGCGGAAGATGCCGCTCGCCTCGTCGTACTCGTACTTGTTGCGGTTGCCGCCGGGGATCTCGACGACGATCTCGACGACCTGCGGGAACTCCTGCGCGTGACGGTCGCCTCGGGTCATGGGGCGAGTCTAGACCGCACGGTCCGCGGCGGTCGACCGGGCCCGGCGGATCGATCCGCCGGCCGGGCCGTCAGTCGTTGTAGAGGCGCTCCTCGATGAGCTTCTCCTGCACCGTCCGCCCGTTCGGGTCGAAGCAGGAGAACTCGAAGTGCTTCTCGAACTCGAGATCCACGTTGTCCTGGCCGCCGCGGTTCTTCTCCACCGAGACGATGATCCAGTCGCGGAACCGCTGCGCCTGGTACGGGTTGAACTCGATGTTGACCTTGGCCACGATGTGGTACTTCTCGTTGAGGATCAGGATGATGTCCGCCTCATAGTTGATGGCCGACGAGCCGCGCAGGTGGTAGTTGCGCAGGCGCGAGGCCTTGAGACCCTCCTTGTCGGCGGCCACGATGCTGATCAGCGGGACCTCCTCGGACAGGGCGATGTCCTTGAGCCCGTTGACGACCACGGTGACCTTCTCCGACTCCGTGTCCGGTTCGGGGATCATCGGCACCTTCTGCATGTAGTCCACGAAGACCACCAGGCGTCGGTCACCTGACAGGTCGCGGTGCTGCTGCACGAGCTTGCGCACGTTGTCGATCGTGCTGGCCGTCTGGGAGCCGCGCATCAGGAAGAGGTTCTGGCCGTAGCGGGCGATGCGGTCGAGCGAGGGTCGCAGGCGCGGGTTAGCCGTCAGCTGGGCCATGTTCGCGGCGCCGCCCTCGGCCATCCACGTCCCGAGGATCTCCTTGCGCACGTCCTGGATCTTGATCGCCCCGGTCTTGTGGGGCAGGTGGGCGAGGGCCGATTCCATGGCGATCATGCGGTTGAGGAGGTACTCCTCGTCGTGCTCGAAGCAGATGTAGAGCACGTTGGCCTGGCCGCCCGAGGCGATGTTGCGCGCCATCTGGAGGGCCATCGTGGTCTTGCCCGTGCCCTGCGCGCCGCCGATCAGGAGCAGCTCGCCGGCCCGCAGCCCCGAGCCGATGGTCTTGTCCATGGGGGTGAAGCCGAGCGGCACCGGCTGGTACTCGCCGACCTTGCCGGTGGAGACCTTGTCATTGAGGTTGATGAGCACGTCGAGGGCGGAGCGCGGCGTCATGCTGCCGCCGTCGGTCTCGAGGCGCCACTCGGGATGCGCGCTCTCGGACCCTGCTGCAGGCGCCTGCGGCTGCTGCTCGATGGTGCTCACGGACTCCCTCCCGGAACGGGGCTAGCGGTGCCGCGCGATGATAGCACCGGCCTCCGGGGCGCCAATGACCCTAACCTCCCAGTACCCACCACCCACGTGGCGGCGCGCACTCAGCGGGGCAGGTCGCCCAGCTCGTCCCACAGCCGCATCACCGTGCGGATGCCACCCTCGTAGTTGTCGAGGCGCATCGACTCGTTGGGCGCATGGGCCTGGCAGTCGGGGTTGGCGAAGCCAAGCAGCACGCTCTTCAGGCCGAGGATCCGTTCGAACGAGGCCACCACGGGGATCGAGCCGCCCTCCCGGGCGTAGAGCGGCGGCCGGCCGAAGACGGCCTCCATGGCCCGAGCGGCGGCCCGCGTCGCGGGGTCATCGATCGGCGTGAGCGAGGCTCGTCCACCGCTCAGGAAGGTGACCTCGACGCGCACGCCCGAGGGCGCGAGCTGGAGGATCCGCGTGCGCATCAGCTCGAAGATGCGTTCGGGATCCTGGTCCGGCACGAGGCGGCAGCTGACCTTGGCGTGGGCGCTGGCCGGGATGATGGTCTTGCTGCCCTCGCCCTGGAAGCCACCCCACAGGCCGTTCACGTCGAGGGTGGGCCGGGCACCGCGCCGCTCGAGCACGCTGTAGCCGGCCTCACCCGGGAACGCGCTGACGCCCGTTTCGATGGCATAGGCGCGCTCGTCGAACGGCAGGCGGGCCGTCTCGGCGCGCTCCTCGTCGCCGAGCGGCAGGACGTCGTCGTAGAAGCCCGGCACGGCCACACGTCCCTCGGCATCGTGCAGGCCGGCCAGGATGATGGCCAACGCCTCGGCGGGATTGCGCACGGTGCCCCCGTACTGGCCCGAGTGCAGGTCAAGGCGGGGGCCGAGGACGTCGACCTGCAGGTAGGTCAGGCCGCGCAGGCCGATCGTGATCTGCGGCAGGTTCCCGTCGAAGAAGCCGGTATCGGAGACGACCACCAGGTCCGCCGCCAGTCGGTCTCGCTCCGCGGCCAGCCAGGCGTCGAGATGGGCGGAGCCGTGCTCCTCCTCGCCCTCGATGAGGTACTTCAGGTTGATCGGCAGGGCGCCTCGAACGGCCAGCATCGCCTCCACGGCCGCCAGGTGGAGATGGACCTGACCCTTGTCGTCCGCGGCGCCGCGGGCGTAGACGCGGCCGTTTTCCAGGCGCGGGTCGAAGGGCGGCTTGACCCACTCCTCAAGCGGATCCACCGGCTGGACGTCGTAATGCCCGTAGACGAGTACCGTGGGCCGCCCCGGCGCATGCAGCCAGTCCGCGTAGACGACCGGATGCCCCTCGGTCTGGCAGACCTCGACATGCTCCATGCCCATGGCGGTCATGCGCTCCGCCACGAAGGCGGCCGCGCGGCGCATGTCGGGGGCATGCTCGGCCAGCGTGGAGATGCAGGGGATGCGGAGGAATGCGAGGTAATCGGCGAGGCGCTCCGCCTCGTGCGCGGCCAGGTAGGCCTCGAGCGGATCGTCCGACTGGGCCACGGTCGTCTCCCCTACGTGACGAAGCGGGCCTCGAGGGCCCGCTTCGGTCGGCTGCTTGATCGATGCGTCCGCGCGACGACGCCTCAGGCGGGCTGGGGCGATGGGGCGGGAGCCGGCCCCGAGGCCGGCGCCGCCGGCTTGGGGCTGGGCGCCGCGCCGAGGGGACGCGGCGTGGGGCTCCCCTCGTCGCGTCGCGGATCGGGCAGGTCGGCGAAGAGCTTCTCGAAGTCCTCCGACTCGACCGTCTCCTCAGCCACCAGCTTGTCGGCGAGCTGGGTCAGTCGATCGCGGTAGGTGACCAGCACCTCCATCGCCCGGGCGTAACCGCGGTCGATGATGGCCCGCACCTCCTCGTCGATCTGGCGCGCCACGTCGTCCGAGTAGTTGCGCTGCTCGCCGATCTCGCGCCCCAGGAAGACCAGCTCGTCGCGCTTGCCGAAGGAGAGCGGCCCGAGCTTGTCGCTCATGCCGAACTCGGTGACCATGCGCCGCGCCAGGTCGGTCGCCTTCTCGATGTCGTTCGAGGCACCGGTGGTGGTGTCGCCGAAGATGAGCTTCTCCGCGGCGTTGCCGCCGAGCAGCCCCGCGATCTTGTCCTCGAACTCGGTCTTGCTCTGCAGGTAGCGGTCCTCGGTGGGCAGGGCCATCGTGTAGCCGAGGGCCATGCCGCGGCTGATGATGGTCACCTTGGCCACCGGGTCGCACTTGGGCAGGACGCGCTGCACCACGGCGTGGCCACCCTCGTGGAAGGCGATGATGACCTTCTCCGCGTCCGAGATGAGGCGGCTCTTGCGCTCCGGACCGGCCACGACGCGCTCGAGCGCCTCGCCGAACTCGCCGGTGGTGATGACCTTCTTGTTGCGCCGAGCGGCCAGAATGGCTGCCTCGTTGACGAGGTTGGCCAGGTCGGCACCGGAGAAGCCGGGCGACTGGCGGGCGATGGTCTGCAGGTCGATGGCCTTGTCAAGCGGCTTGCCCTTGATGTGGACCTTGAGGATCTCCAGGCGACCCTTCATGTCGGGGCGGTCGAGGATCACCTGGCGGTCGAATCGGCCGGGCCGCAGGAGGGCCGGGTCGAGCACGTCGGGCCGGTTCGTGGCGGCCACCACGATGACGTTCGTGTTCGTGTCGAAGCCGTCCATCTCGACCAGGATCTGGTTCAGCGTCTGCTCCCGCTCGTCGTGCGAACCGCCCAGGCCGGCGCCGCGCTGGCGGCCGACCGCGTCGATCTCGTCCACGAACACGATGCAGGGGCTGTTGCGCTTGGCCTGGTCGAAGAGGTCGCGCACGCGGCTGGCGCCGACGCCCACGAACATCTCAACGAACTCCGAGCCGGAGATGCTGAAGAAGGGCACGCCGGCCTCACCGGCCACGGCGCGCGCGAGGAGCGTCTTGCCCGTGCCGGGCGGGCCGACCAGCAGCACGCCGCGCGGGATGCGCGCCCCGAGGGAGTTGAACTTCTCGGGGTACTTCAGGAACTCGACGACCTCCTGCAGCTCGGTCTTGGCCTCGTCCACGCCGGCCACGTCGTTGAAGGTCACCACGGTCTTGTTGCCCAGGAACATGCGGGCGCGGGACTTGCCGAAGCTCATGGCCTGGTTGTTGGTGCCCTGCGCCTGGCGGAACATGATGAAGAGGAAGGCGCCGATCAGGAGCACCGGCACGAGCGTCGTCAAGAGCACGCCCAGCCACTGCCCGGTCTGCGGTTCCTCCGCCGCGCCGATCGTCATCGAGGGGTTGCAGGTCGCGTCGGGCTGCGCGCACACGGCCGTGATATCGGCCACCAGCCCGGTGCCCAGCTCACCCGGTACCTGGCTCTGCTTGACCACGGCGTTGCCGTTGACCTGCTCGGTCA
>DATHCS010000100.1:0-8038 GCA_035319405.1 Candidatus Dormiibacterota bacterium
CCACGCCGCGATCACCTTCCCGTCGGAACCCGGGCGCCAGCGCCGCGTAGTCGGCCTCCACCGCGCGCGCGAATTCGAGGCCCAGGCGGATCGGCGATGGCAGGACGAGCGGCCGCAGGCCCCCGTCCGGCGCCGCGGCTCGCATCACTGCCCGCTGCGCCGCCTCACGGATGAGGGCCCGGGCGGCGGTGGGATGGAGGGCGTCGGCGGCGTGGCCCCCGATGGCACGCTTGACGACGGCCCGTTCCGCCCAGGGCAGCCACGAGGCCACCTCCTCGGCCAGCGCGTCGTCGCCCGCGACGAGACCCACGGGGATGTCCAGCGCACCAAGGTACAGGGCATTGACGCCGTACTCGCCAGTCGGCCGGCCCTCGAGCGTGGTCAGCGTCAGCTGGCCCGTGTAGGTGTGGGCGATCGTGCCGCGCGGGTGGCCGGCCCGGGCGTGGTAGCCCACGAAGAGGGCCACGTCGTACCGTCCCTCCGCGGCGCCCTCGACCATGCTCATCGGCTTCTGCCCCTGCACGAGGCGCGCTGCCGGGTGCAGGCCGGCGGGCGGCAGGTTGAACATGCGCCCGTGCGAGTCGTTGACCACGACCTCTCGCGCCCCTCCCGCCAGGGCGCCTTCGATGGCAGCGTTCGCCTCACCCGTCATCAGCTCGACGGCCGCTGCATAGCCCGGGTCGTCGCGTCGCGTGGGATCGGGGTGGCTGATCCCCGCCACCCCTTCCATGTCGACGGACACGTAGACCCTCACCTCGGCTCGCCTCCCGTGGCCGGGCCCTCGCGAGCCGGGGCGCCGAGCCAGACCGCCCCGCTGGCGAAGCGCTCGGCCTTCCAGATCGGCGCTCGCGCCTTGAGCTCCTCGATGGCATAGCGACAGGCCTCGAAGGCCGGCCCGCGATGCGGCGCGGCGACGACGATGGCCACGCTTGCCTCACCGAGTGCCACCGGGCCCGTCCGGTGGAGGATGGCGAGCCGACGGACGCCGAAGCGGGCCTCGATCTCCTCGCCGATCTGCTCGAGCACCGCCAGGGCCATCTCCTCGAAGGCCTCGTATTCGAGGCGCGTCACCCGCTCGCCGGCGAAACGGGCCGCATCCGCCTCCTGCCCCGGCGCCGGGGTGCCCGGCGATTCGCGCGTGCGTCCCACGAAGGCCACCACCGCCCCGTCGGCCGGGGTCGCCACGGCGGCCCGCATGGCGTCGACCTCGGCGTCCCCGATCGGGGCCGGCCCCAGGCCGATGCGCCGAACGCGCGGCCCCGGGTCCGGCTCCCAAGCCGGCGCCTGGTCCTCGGCGGAGCCGCCCGCGACCGGCGGGATCAGGGCCAGCTCGTCGCCATCCGCGAGCGATTCGTCGGCGGCCACGTACGCCCCGTTGCGGGCGAAGCGCATCGACGGTCCCGCCGGAGCCAGGTCCGGGAAGGCGTCCGCCAGGGCTCGCCAGGCCGCATCGATCGAGGCGCCGTCGGGAAGCTCGAGCTGCAACTCGCGCCGGCCCAACTGCTGGCGCTGCAAGGCGAAGAGGCGCACCCGGACGTGCATCGGCGTCTCAGGCCAGCAGGCCGGTGCCGAAGTAGAGACCCGCCGAGACGATCGTGGCGGCGAGCACGGCCGCGGCGGCAATGTACAGCAACCCCGTGGCCGACTCCATCGAGCGGCTGCGCGCGGTGCGGTTGGCCATCAGCACCACGACCAGCGGGAAGACAAGGCCGACCACCAGGAGCAACCAGACGAACACGGCATCCGCTCCGAAGAGGGCGCCGAAGGGCTGGCCCTCGATGCCCAGGCCGATCCAGACGCCGAAGAGCAGCAGCTGCAGGCCGAGCACCCAGGCCAGCAGGCGCGTGCCGGCCTCGAGCGGCGCCTCGGGCAGGCGGGGTGTCACGAGGTACCAGTGGCCGAGCACCATCAGGGCGACGGTGCACCCGCGGCCGCTGCCAGCACCGTGAACAGCACGCCTGTCGGCATGCCGCCGGGCAGGCCTCCACCCCAGCCGATCCCGGCCAGCATGGCCGTGGCCACCGTGGCGACCAGCAGGGCGCCGCCCAGCAGCGGCGCCCGTCCACCCCGCGCGATGACGACCAGGTAGGCCGCGTCCAGGACGAGGAAGGCGGCCAGGAACACGCGGCGCGGCTGGTCGAGGGCGGGCTCCACGGTCACGTTCAGGCCATCCGGCGACGGCAGGCTGAGGTCGGCCAGCAGCGTCAGGGTCCCCAGGGCCAGTGCGATGAAGGCCACGAAGCCCAGGTACCCCCGTGTCGCGTCGCTGAAGAGGCGGCCCAGCACGGCCGCCGCGGCACAGCCGCCGGCGACGCTGAAGAGCACCACCCAGTTGATGTAGGCGAGGCTCTGGGCGATGGCGGATCCAGCCACCAGACGAGTGTAGCCCGGCCGGATGGCCCGGCTGACCCACGCCCGTCCCAGCCGTTACGATGGAGCTATCCGGACGATCCAGTGCCGCGGCCCCACGGAACCCCTGGAGCCGTCCGGTGTCTTCGGAGAGAACCATGGACGAGCTCGGATTCCGCTTCACCTGGTACGGGCATGCGTGCCTCGAGGTGATCAGCCCAGGCGGCAAGACCATCCTCTTCGATCCCTGGTTCGGCAACCCGCGCTCGCCGCGCGGCGCGGACTCGATCGAGGCCTGCGACCTGCTGCTGGTGACCCACGGCCACGCCGACCACATGGGAGAGGCCGTGGCGCTGGCCAGCCGGCTCCAGCCGGCCTGGCCGTGCATCCACGAGATGAGCCTCTGGCTGGCCCGCCGGCTCTCCGGCGGATCGGGCGCCGTCGTCGGCATGAACAAGGGTGGCACCGTCGAGGCGGCCGGCCTGCGCGTGACGATGGTCCGCGCCGACCACTCGGCGGGCGACTGGAACGCGGACGGAGGGGTGCCGCTCTACCTGGGTGAGCCGGCCGGCTTCGTGGTCGAGCTGGAGAACGGCCGCCGGATCTACCACGCCGGTGACACCGACGTGTTCGGGGACATGCGCCTGATCGGCGAGCTGCACCACCCCGACGTGGCCTTCCTGCCCATCGGCGGCCACTACACGATGGGGCCGAGGGAGGCGGCGATGGCCGTGGGGCTGCTGGGCGTGAAGACGGTCGTGCCGATCCACTACGGCACGTTCCCCATCCTGGCCGGCACGCCCGACCAGCTGCGCGCGGCGTTGCGGTCGCGACGCCTGAGCGGCGTGCGGGTCGTGGCCCCCGAGGTCGGTCAGACGGTGGGCGCATGACTCGCCGCGCGCTCATCACCGGCATCACCGGCCAGGACGGCTCGTACCTCGCGGAGCTGCTGCTCGACAAGGGCTACGAGGTCCACGGCCTGATGCGCCGCTCGAGCTCCTTTTCGACGGCCCGCATCGACCATCTCTACGAGGATCCGCATCACCGGCGGCGGCCGCTGTTCCTGCACTACGGCGACCTGACCGATTCGTCGTCCCTGATCAACACCGTCAACAGCGTTCGACCCGACGAGGTCTACAACCTGGGCGCCCAGAGCCACGTCAAGGTCAGCTTCGAGATGCCCGAATTCACGGCCGAGTCCGCGGGCATGGGCACGCTCCGCCTGCTGGAGGCCGTCCGGTACGCCGACTGGCCGATCCGCTTCTACCAGGCCGGCAGCAGCGAGATGTTCGGGCTGGTGCGCGAGCGGCCGCAGTCGGAGCGGACGCCCTTCTACCCGCGCAGCCCCTACGGCGTGGCCAAGCTCTTCGGGCACTGGATCACGGTCCAGTACCGAGAGGCGCACGGGCTGTTCGCCTGCAACGGCGTGCTCTTCAACCATGAGTCGCCCCGCCGCGGTCCGACCTTCGTCACGCGCAAGGTCACTCGCGGCGTCGCGGCCATCCTGGCCGGCCGTGAGCAGAAGCTCTACCTGGGCAACCTGGAGGCGCAACGCGACTGGGGCTATGCGCCTGAGTACGTCGAGGCCATGTGGCTGATGCTGCAGCAGCCCCAGCCGGACGACTACGTCATCGCCACCGGCGAGATGCATACCGTGCGCGAGCTGTGTGAGCTGGCCTTCGAGCTGGTGGGTCGTGACTGGCACGACTTCGTCGATGTGGACGAGTCCTACTTCCGGCCGACGGAGGTCGACGAGCTGTGCGGCGACGCGGGTCGCGCTGGCGAGCGGCTCGGCTGGCGGCCGCGCACGACGTTCCGGGAGCTGGTGCGGATCATGGTCACTGCGGACCTCCGCGAGGCCGGCCTCGACCCGGCGCAGCACATGGCCGAGCCGGCCACCCTGGGCAGCCACCCGTGACCGACTTCTGGGCGACCCGGCGCGTCATGGTCACGGGCGGTGGCGGCTTCCTCGGGCGGGCGGTGGTGGCTCGCCTGGCCGCCCAGGGGGCGCGTGACGTCTTCGTGCCGCGCAGCGCGCAGTACGACCTGCGGACCGCCGACGGCGTCCGCCGCGCGATCGAGGACGGCCGGCCCGAGCTCGTCATCCACCTGGCGGCGGTGGTGGGGGGCATCGGGGCGAACCGCGAGAACCCGGGGCGCTTCTTCTACGAGAACGCCATCATGGGCATCCAGCTGCTGGAGCAGGCGCGCCTGGCCGGAGTGGCCAAGTTCGTGACGATCGGCACCGTCTGTGCCTACCCCAAGTTCACGCCGGTGCCCTTCCACGAGGACGACCTGTGGAGCGGCTACCCGGAGGAGACCAACGCGCCCTACGGGCTGGCCAAGAAGATGCTGCTCGTGCAGGGCCAGGCCTATCGTGAGCAGTACGGCTTCGACGCGATCTACCTCATCCCGGTCAACCTCTACGGGCCAGGCGACAACTTCGACCCGCGGAGCTCGCACGTCATCCCGGCCCTCATCAAGAAGTGCGTCGACGCGCGCGAGGCCGGCCTACCGGCGATCGAGGTCTGGGGCACCGGCGCCGCGTCTCGCGAGTTCCTCTACGTGGACGACGCCGCGGAGGCCATCGTCCTGGCCGCCGAGCGGTACGACGGCCCCGAGCCGGTCAACCTGGGCGTCGGCGCCGAGATCACGGTTCGCGAGCTCGTGGAGCTGATCGCCCGCCTGACCGGCTTCCGCGGCGCCCTCCGCTGGGATGCCAGCAAGCCCGACGGCCAGCCGCGCCGCGCGCTCGACACGAGCCGTGCGCGGGAGCTCTTCGGCTTCCGTGCCGGGACGCCCTTCGAGGTCGGCCTGCGCCGAACCATCGAGTGGTACGAAGCGCAGCGAGCCGCCACGGGCGCGGCCGCCTCCGCAGGATCCTGATCGGGCGTCGCATGCGCGCACCACGAGCAGCCCTCGGACCGTTGCGGGCCGACGGTCGATGGGCGACGCTGTGCGGTCCGGGCCACTGCAGGCCCGTACCATGCGCCGCACCCGAGCAGGACCGTTGACCCCTCAGACCGCCACCGCCGACCCGAACACGCAGCCCTCCCCTGCCGCGACCCTGCCGATGGCGACCGTCGAGGCCGCCCCGCCCGCCTGTCGGTTCTGCGGTGCACCCCTCGAGCACACGTTCGTCGACCTGGGCATGTCGCCCCTCTGCGAGCGGTTCCTGCGGGCCGACCAGCTGGATCAGATGGAGCCCTTCTTCCCGCTGCACGTCCGCGTCTGCTCGAGCTGCCTCCTCGTGCAGCTGCCGGCCTACGTCAGCCCCGAGGAGATCTTCCGCGAGTACGCCTACTTCTCGGCCTACTCGGAGAGCTGGGTCGAGCACGCACGGGCCTATGTCGAGGCCATCAGTGCCCGATTCGACCTGGGATCGAAGAGCCAGGTGGTCGAGCTGGCCAGCAACGACGGCTACCTGCTGCAGCACTTCGTCGCGCGCGGCGTGCCCGCCCTCGGCATCGAGCCGGCACTCAACGTGGCCGAGGCGGCGCGCGCGCGCGGCGTGGAGACGGTGACCGAGTTCTTCGGTCGCCAGCTGGCCGAGTCGCTGGTCGCCGACGGGCGAGCGGCGGACCTGGTCATCGGCAACAACGTGCTGGCCCAGGTGCCGGACCTCAACGATTTCGTGGCCGGCATCGCTCGCCTGCTGAAGCCGAACGGGGTGGCGACGCTCGAGTTCCCACACCTGGCGCGGCTCATCGAGGAGGTCCAGTTCGACACGATCTACCACGAGCACTTCTCGTACTTCTCGGCGGGCGTCGTGGCGCGCATCGCCGAGGCCCACGGGCTCCTCTTCTTCGACGTCGAGGAGCTGCCCACGCATGGCGGCTCGCTGCGCGTCTACCTGGCGCGCCGCGATGGTCCGCCGCGCCCACCGAGTGACCGGCTGAGGGACCTCCTGGCGCGCGAGCAGGCCGCCGGCTACGACCGCCTGGGTGGCTACGCCGGCTTCGCGCCGCGCGTCGAGGCGGTCAAGCGGGACCTGCTGGCCTTCCTCATCGAGGCGCGCCGCGCCGGCCGGCGCGTGGCCGGCTACGGCGCGCCGGGCAAGGGCAACACGCTGCTGAACTACTGCGGCATCCGTGGCGACCTGCTCGAGTTCACCGTCGACCGCAACCCCTACAAGCACGGTCGCTTCACGCCGGGCACGCACATCCCGATCCACCAGCCCGACTACCTCATCCAGCAGCGGCCGGACCTCGTGCTCATCCTGCCCTGGAACCTGCGGACCGAGATCGCGGTGCAGCTGACCGGGATCCGCGAGTGGGGCGGGCGTCTGTTCGTGGCCATCCCCCGCCTCGAGCTGCTGCCGTGAGGGCACGCCGATGAAGGTGGTGCTCTTCTGCGGCGGGCTCGGGTTGCGCTTGCGCGAGCACTCGGAGACGCTCCCCAAGCCCATGGTGCCCATCGGCTACCGGCCCATCCTGTGGCACGTGATGCGCTACTACGCGCACTTCGGGCACCGCGACTTCGTCCTCTGCCTGGGCTACGGGGCGGCCGCGATCAAGGACTACTTCCTCCACTACGACGAGGCCCTTTCCAACGACTTCGTGCTGAGCGAAGGTGGGCAGCGGGTCGAGCTGCTCCGCAGCGACATCCAGGACTGGCGCATCACCTTCGTCGACACGGGCCTCAGCGCCACGATCGGCGAGCGGCTGCGCGCCGTGCGCCCGCACCTCGACGGCGAGGCCGTCTTCATGGCCAACTACGGCGACACGCTGACGGATGCGCCGCTCGACCGCCTGACCGACCAATTCCTGGGCTCGGACGCGACGGCGACCTTCCTCTCCGTCCGACCCATGGACTACGGCTTCCACGCCGTGACCATCGACGGCGCCGGCCGGGTGACCGCGTTCCAGGATCCTGCGCGAGCCGACCTGTGGATCAACGGCGGCTACTTCATCCTGCGCCACGAGATCCTGGACGTGGTCCAGCCAGGCGAGGAGCTGGTCGAGGAGCCGTTCGCCCGCCTGGCGGCAGCGGGGCGTCTCGCGACGGTCCGTTACGACGGGTTCTGGGCGCCCGTGGACACCCTGCGGGACGTGCAGCGCCTGGAGGGCTTGCTCGAGGCAGGCGACCCGCCCTGGGCGGTCTGGCAGCGAGCGGCACCCTCGGGCGGCGTGACGATCCGCGGCGGCATCGGCGCGCGGCCCCGGCTGACGGTGGTCCGCGGGTGAGCCTGGCGGCCCGCCTGGGCCTGCCCCACGACCGGGCCGTTCGCGTGCTCGCCCTGGGCGCCCACGCCGACGACATCGAGATCGGCTGCGCCGGGACGCTTGGTCGGTTGATCGCCGAACGCCCGGATACGAAGGTTCGCTGGGCTGTGCTCGCCGCGAGCGGCGAACGCGCCGACGAGGCGCAGCGCAGCGCGGCGACGATCGTCGGGCCCGAGCGGCTCGGTGGCATCTCCGTCTTCGGCTTCCGCGACGGGTACCTGCCCTACGACCCCGTCGCCGTGAAGGAGGCGGTCATGGGCCTGCGCGAGGGGCCGGGACCCGACCTCGTCCTGACGCACCGGCTCGAAGACCTGCACCAGGACCATCGCTTCACGGCCGAGCTGGCCTGGCAGGTCTTCCGGCACTGCCCGATCCTGGAATACGAGATCCCCAAGTACGAGGGCGACCTCGGCCATCCGAACGTCTACGTGCCCCTCACCCGCGACGCCTGCGAGGTCAAGGTG
>DATHCS010000101.1:0-2119 GCA_035319405.1 Candidatus Dormiibacterota bacterium
CCCACGGTGTAGCCGGCCGCGCCCTGGTGCTGCCCGACGAGCACGCCGTCGGTGTCGACGAGCGGCCCGGGCGTCGGCTGCCAGCCGGCCCGTGCGCGAAGCTCCTCGCGGTAGTCGCCTCCCGGCACGAAGCAGATCTCCTGGGACTCGGGCTTGTCGGCGGTGGCCAGGCCGTGGCGCCTGGCCATCGCTCGCACCTCGGGCTTGGTCAGCTCACCGAGCGGGAACCGGCTGCGCGCCAGCTGGTCCTGGCGCAGGCCGTAGAGGAAGTACGACTGGTCCTTCTCGGCGTCGCGCGCCGCGAGCAGCCGGTAGCCGCCGCATGGCGCGCCCCGCTGCGCGCGGCCCCGCTGCGCGCCCGGAACGCCGCCGGCGATGCGGGCGTAATGACCGGTGGCCACCGCGTCGCAGTCGTACAGGCGGCGCGCCTGGCCCAGCAGCGCCCCGAACTTGACGGCGCTGTTGCAGTCGACGCAGGGGCTGGGCGTCTCCCCGGCCAGGTAGGCGTCCAGGAAGGGCTCCAGCACCCCGCGCCCGAATTCGCGCTCGAGGTTGAGCACGTAGAAGGGGATCCCCAGCTGGCCCGCCACGCGGCGCGCATCCTCCGCGGCGTCGAGCGAGCAGCAGCTGCGGCGGAACTCGCTGTACGTGTCGGCCACGTCGTGCAGCCGCATCCAGACGCCCACCACGTCGGCGCCGCTCTCGTGGAGCAGGCAGGCGGCGACCGACGAATCGACCCCGCCCGACATGGCCACCAGGACCCGCTCCCGACGGCTCGGCTCCGCCCCCATCGCGGCGCTCAGGCCCCGACCTCCTGGCCGCTCGGGTGGATTGCGGCGGCCGGGTCCTCGACCCGCGCGGGACCGTCGGTGCCCTCGGCGGCGAGGGCGGCCGCGCCGTCACGCTGCCGCGCGATCACGGCCGGCACGAGCTGGCAGGCGAACGCGACGTCCTCCTCGGTCGTGGTGCGGCCCAGGCTCAGGCGCAGCGCACCGCGGGCCTCCTCCTCGGGAAAGCCCATCGAGGTCAGGACGTGGCTGGGCTCGTCGGAGCCGCTGGTGCAGGCGGAGCCGGTCGAGCAGGCCAGGCCCTCGAGGTCGAGCGCCATCTGGAGGGCGCTCCCCTGCACGTCACGGGCGACGATCGAGAGCACGGCCGGCAGGCGCTCCTGCGGATGGCCCGTCAGCTCCACACCGGGGAGGGCCACGAGCGCCTCCCGAAGCCGTTCGCGGAGGCGCCGCACGCGGCGCGCGGTCTCGACGCGCTCCGCGACGGCCAAGCGCAGGGCCGTGGCCATCCCGACCGCCCCGGCGACGTCCTCGGTGCCCGCGCGGCGGTGGCGTTCCTGCGAACCGCCCTGGCTCTGGGCCAGGATCGTGGTGCCGGCCTTGACGAACAGCGCACCGCTGCCCTTTGGCCCCTCGAACTTGTGGCCGCCGATGGAGAGCAGGTCGACGTCCAGCTCGCCGACGTCCAGCGGCAGGTAGGCGGGCGCCTGGACGGCGTCGACGTGCAGCAGCACGCGGCGGTGGTGGCGCACGCGGCGGGCGATCTCGCGAACGGGCTGGATGGTGCCGACCTCGTTGTTCGCCAGGATGACCGAGACGAGGATGGTGCGGTCGGTGATGGCCGCCGCGAGTTCATCCGGGTCGACGCGCCCGTAGCGGTCGACCGGCAGCTCCACGACCTCGAAGCCGAACTTCTCCAGGTAGCGGGCGGCATGGAGCGTGGCGTGGTGTTCCACGGCCGTCGTGATGAGCTGGTTGCCGTACGTCTTGCCGGCCCAGGCGACGCCCTTCAGGGCGAGGTTGATCGCCTCGGTGCCACCGCTGGTGAAGACGATCTCGCGCGGTCCCGCACCGAGGCTCGCCGCCACGACCTCGTGCGCCTCGTCGAGGGCGGCGCGCGCACGCCGCCCGAAGACGTGCGCCGATGAGGGGTTACCGAAGTTCTCGGTGAGGATGGGCAGCATCGCCTCGAGGGCCTCGGGCCGCAGGGGCGTCGTGGCCGCGTGGTCGAGGTAGACGGACATCGCGGTCGATTGTACGTCCCGGCCCCCGGCGGGGCCGGCACCCTCGTCCGAGCGGGCGCATGATGGCGGGGTGAGCGTGACCGCGAC
>DATHCS010000102.1:0-3362 GCA_035319405.1 Candidatus Dormiibacterota bacterium
CAACGCCCGGGTCGAGGCGCCCGCGGGCCCCGCCCTTCCCGCCATCGCGGCCCTCCGCGCCGCGCCCCTCGACCCCCCGGCCGCTTCCTCGCCGAGCGCCGATACCGCGGCGGCCATGGCGGCACCGGACGAGGCCGGTGCGACGGCCCCCGCCGACGGACCGTTCGACGCCGACGGGACCCTGGTCAAGCCCGTCTCCGCGGCGCCCGCCGGGCAGGCCATCCAGCTGGCGACCTACACCGTCCAGTCGGGTGACACGCTGACCGGCATCGCCGATCGGCTCGGCTTGAGCATGATGACCCTCTGGTGGGCCAACCAGCTCGCCTCGAAGGATCAGCTTCGCGTTGGCCAGCGCCTCATCGTCCCGCCGACCGACGGCGTGCTGTACCGGGCGGCCGAGGGCGACACCGTCACCTCGGTCGCGGCACGCTTCCACGCCGACCCGCTCGCCGTCGAGGCGTACAACGACCTGGCCGGCGACGAGCTGACCCTGGGCCAGCAGCTGATGATCCCCAACGGCGTGGGACCGTCGATCGTGGAGATCGCTGCGCGCTCCGCTCCGACCAAGCCCACCGCGGCGAGGCCAACTGCGACGCGGCCCAGCGGCAGCTCGAGCGGATGCCTGGGCTGCGGCTTCGCCCCGCTGCTGTGGCCGGTGCGCGGCGGGTACGTGAGCCAGGGCTTCGGCTGCACCGGCTTCTGGGCCGAGCCGCCTTTCGGCTCCTGCCCCCACTTCCACGGCGGGATCGACATCGTCGCGCCGGCCGGCACGTCGATCCGCGCCGCCGCAGCCGGGACGGTGATCTTCGCCGGCTGGAAGAGCAACGGCGGCGGCTACCAGGTGTGGGTCAGCGACGGCCACAACTACTACACCGGCTACCACCACATGTCGGCGGTGCTGGTGCACACCGGCCAGCGCATCGGCCGGGGCCAGGTCATCGGACGGGTGGGCATGACCGGCAACGCCACCGGGCCGCATCTCCACTTCGAGGTGTGGATCGGGCCGATCTGGGCCGGCGGCTACCGGGTCAACCCGAACGCGTACTTCTAGGGCGTCGCTTCCGTCCAGATCATCGGCGTCTTCCGGGGCAGCGCCTCACGGTCCCAGGGCGATCAGCGCCGCGTAGACCGCGGAGCGGCCGGCCCTCGCGTCGGGCAGGGGCCGCGCCAGGCGCCCGTCCCCGTAGGCGTAGACGACGCGACCGTCGGCCGTCAGCTCGATCCGGTCCCGCAGGCCGGGCCCGCTGATCTGCGTCCTCAGCGAGGCGGCATTCCAGGCCTCGGAGGAGACGATCACCGGCTCGCCGAACGTCCCTCCGCCATCGCTCGAGACGGCCACCGCGCTGACCACCACAGGCAGGTGCCGCGAAGCGCTCGTGCCGGACGGCTCATCCGTGAGGCCATGGAGGCCCACGACCACCCGTCCCTGCCAGGCGACGACGCTGGGCCGGTAGCTCGACATCGGCCGGCCGCCCAGCTGCGGGAGCGCGGGGAGCGTCACCGCCGTCCAGTGGCGGCCGCCGTCCGTGCTGCGACCGACGCGCACGGTGCCCCTGGGGCGTGCGGGATCGGACTGGGACTGGTACGACGCCGCAGCCAGCACCACGGCCCCGCTGGACTGGTCCACGTCGAGGCCGACCTGCCACATGGGGTCGGTGTAGACGTTGGCGCTCGTGCCCGGAGCCGGCAGCTGGTCCACGGTGTAGGCGTTGCGTGGCAGGGTGAGCGCCATCACCGTGGGCCCGAGCGCGAACTGGTGCGTCGCGCGGCCGAACGCGAGGCGCGTAACCGTGTACCCGTGGCGTCCGACATTGGCCACGCCGCCCCGCGAGAAGATGGCCGCGGCGTCCCAGTGCCGCAGGTCGGCCTGGTATGCGGCCACGTAGAGCGCCCCGTCGGGGCCGGTGCGCAGCCGGTAGCCGATGCGCCAGCTGGCTGGGTAGCCCGCCGCGGCCGGCGCGCGCGGCACCTCGACGGCCTGCCAGGTGGCGCCGTGGTCCGCCGAGGCCAGCACGCGCAGGCCGGGACCCAGCGTGGCGCTGGCGAGCCAGTTGTACGCAACGTAGACGTTGCCGTACCCGGGGCTCGCCGGGTCGCGATCCACGGTGATGTCCGGGAAGCCGCCCACCCAGGGCGGCGTGCGCCGCTCGGTGTAGAGGCGTGACCACGTGCGGCCCTCGTCGTCGCTCCAGGCGACGCTCAGCAGGTGCGCGTTCGTGCCGCTGCTGACGGTCGCGTCGGCCCAGTAGAGGCGGGCGCTCCCGGAGCGCGGCCCTGGTCCCCAGGCGATCGCGGCGTGGTGGTCCGGAGCCCGTCCCGAGCCCGCCCAGGGCAGGCGAGGCGCGTCGTGCCAGGTGCGCCCGCCGTCGTCCGAGACGGCGAGGACCGGTTCTGCCACGCAGCGCCCGCCGACGAACCGGTTGCGCTCATAGGCGACGGCGAGTCGGTTCGGGTCGCTGGGATGGGTGGCCACGATCGGCTCGAAGGCGGCCTGGCAGCTCGTCGGCCCGCTCGGCGGGGCGGCGACCTCGACCTCGCGAACGCTGCTGACCTGCAGTTCGCTGATCGTGGGCGAGGGAGCGATCGTGCCGCTGGCCAGCGGGCTGGCCGTCGCCGCGGCTTCGGACGGCGCGAGGCTCGACGGCATCTCGGTCAGGTTCGCCGCCGGCGTCCCCCCGCCGGGGGAGGAACCGCTCACGCCCCCACCTCGGCCGCCCCCGAGCTGGAGCAGCGCGGCGATCAGCAGGACCGCGGTGGCGAGGATCGCGCCCGGAAGCAGGACCGTCCGACGCGGGACCCGCGGTCGCATGGCCGCATCATCGCCCCGCGGCCGCATCGGCGCCCGGCACGGTCTTCAGGAGCCCAGCACCTCGAGATCGGCCAGGCTCGCGAGGAGCGTCTTCACGCCGCGCTCGGGGAAGGCGACGGTGACCTCCTCGTCGTCGCGGGTCAGCCTGGACGTGACCACCCTCCCCTCGCCGAATGCGCGGTGGCGCACCCGATCCCCGTCATGGAAGCGACGCTGCCCCGGCACGACCGGCGCGGCCGGCACGATCCAGGCGTCGACGGGGGACGCCGACACGCCGGCTTCGTCGCCGGACCCGCCGGGGGCGGCGGCCTGGGTCCCATCCGAGCCGGCCGATCGACCCTCGTAGTAGGCCTCGCGGCGTGCGGCCAGGTCGCGCGAGGGCCGGAAGGCCTCGCCGGGTCGCGGCGCGCCCACGGATCCGGGCACGAACCCGCCGCCGGGCGGCAGGACGCGCGGGCCCAGCGGGCGGGAGCGCCCCCGGTCATAGATCCGTGCCGAGCCACGGCGTCCCAGCACGAGGTCGAGATCGAGAGGGCCACCGGCTCGCTCCTCG
>DATHCS010000103.1:0-8053 GCA_035319405.1 Candidatus Dormiibacterota bacterium
CCCGTCCTCGTAGCCCACGCCCGCGATGCGCCCCGCGGCGGCGATGAGGTTTCGCAGCACCGCCTTGCGCTCGACGATGCGCGCGTAGTGGACCGCGTTGGCCGCCGTCGGGGTGAGGTTGATGAGGCTGGTGAGGTACGCCGATCCGCCGACCTGCTCCAGATCACCGCGACGCTCCAGCGCCTCCGAAACGGTAACGATGTCGATCGGCTCGCGGCGTTCGTAGAGGTCGAGGATCGCTTCGTAGATCGTGCCGTGGTTGGCGCGGTAGAAATCGGCGGGACGCAGGAAGTCGGCGACCTCGATCACCGCATCACGATCGATGAGCAGCGCGCCAAGGACGGACTGCTCGCCTTCGATCGATTGCGGCGGTAGGCGGTCGATGGACACGCGGCAGGACTCCGATCGGTTTGGCTGGGTCCCCGATGGTGCCGCCCAGCGAGCGAGTCCGGGTCGCCGATCCGACGCGTCGCCTGGCATTCGTCCACCACGAAACGTGATTCCGACCGTGGACGGCTGTGGATGGCGGTGGACGAAGCCCCGCCCGAATGTGGACAGCCCGTCCGTGCGCCTAGTCGAGGCGGCGGATCACCCCGATGAGCTTGCCCTGGATGCGCACGTCATCGAAGAACATCGGCTCGTAGCGGCTGTTCGCCGGCTGCAGGCGGACTCGGCCCCCCTCCTTGAAGAAGCGCTTCAGGGTCACCGCGTTCTCCTCGACCTGGGCGACGACGATGTCGCCGTTGCGTGCGGTCTGCTGGGGGCGGATCACGACGAAGTCGCCGTCGTCGATGTGGGCATCGATCATCGAGTCGCCGCGGACGCGCAGCACATAGGCATCGCCGCTCGGCGCGAGGAACTCGGGCACGGCGAGCGTCTCGCTCGCGTCGTGGTATGCCTCGATCGGGCCGCCGGCGGCGATCTCACCGACGATCGGCAGGACATGGCTCTCCTGCGGGCCGACCTGCGGCAGAAGCTCGCTGGTGAGGCCGGCGTGCAGCGCCGCGGTGGGAGTGAGGCGAAGGGCGCGCGAGCGGGTCGCGCCACGTTCGAGGTACCCCTCGCGCTCGAGGGCCTCGAGGTGATGGTGCACGGCCGACGTCGACGCGAGGCCCACGGCCTGGCCGATCTCACGCACCGACGGCGGATAACCCCGGGCCCGGAGGGTCGCGGCGATGTACTCCACGATCCGCTGCTTACGGGCGGCGTCGTGCTTGGTCACGCGGCGCCTCCTTTCGGGATGAGCGTACCGAACGTCTGTTCGATTGTCAAGTCAGGGCTCGAACCGGGGACCGGCGCGTCGCTATACTCCATCCTCCGATGCCCAGCCTGTCCCGACCACGCCGCCGCCGCGGGTACGTGCGCGCCCTGAACTACGTGGCCTTTTTGCCCCTCGCATCACGGGCGCCGGACTACGGTCGCCTGCTGCTGGCGCTCGTGCGCGACGAGCGGGTACCCTGGTCCCACAAGGCGGTCCTCGCCCTGGCCGCGGGCTACGTCCTCTCCCCGATCGACCTCATTCCCGAGGCCATCCCCCTGTTCGGCGCGGCTGACGATGTGGCCGTCACCGTGCTGGCGATCGACCTCTTCCTGGAGCACCTCCCTGCTGGCGTGCTCAACGAGAAGCTCGATGAGCTGGGCATCGACCGACCTGCCCTGGAGCGCGACCTGGCGCAGGTCCGTCGCCTGGTGCCGCGTCCGGTGCGGCGGGTCCTGGCCGAGCTGCCCACGGCACTGGAGGCGGGCGCGACGCTGCTCAGTGGCGGCCTTGCGGCCGCGCGGCGCCTTGGTCTGGAGCGGCGCCTGCGGACGTGGATCGAGGACGACGGGCGGCCGGCCTCACCAGGACCGATGCGTCCCGCGCCGGAGGGGCAGCGCGCGTGAAGGTCATCCTCACCAGCGACGTAGCGAAGCTCGGCCGCAGCGGCGAGCTCAAGGACGTCGCCGACGGGTATGCCCGCAACTTCCTGATCCCGCACAAGCTGGCCGTGCCGGCGGCGGGCGGTGCCTACCGCGCCTGGCAGCACGACATCGCCAGCCGTGAGGAGAAGCGCAGGCGCGAGCGCGAGGAAGCCGAGATCGCCGCCACGCGGATCACGAGCACGACGCTGACCATGGGAGTCAAGGTCGGCGAGGGCGGCAAGCTCTACGGCTCGATCACGGCCAAGGACATCGCCGATGCTCTCGGGCGCCGGGGCATCGAGGTGGATCGCCACAAGGTCGACCTGGAGGAGCCGCTGAAATCCCTCGGCACCTACAAGGTCGCCGTGAAGGTCTACGCGGGCCTCACGCCCGAGGTGACGGTGGTCGTCGAGCCGAAGGGCTGAGCGGCGCGCCGTTAGCGCGCGATGATGAACGCATGAGGGTGGCTGCCCGCACCGGCGCGACGATCCTTCATGTCGATCTCGACGCCTTCTTCGCGGCCGTCGAGCAGCGTGACAGACCCGAGCTGCGCGGTCGACCGGTGGTCGTGGGCGGCGGAGGGCCGGGGGATCGCGGGGTGGTCAGCACCGCCTCCTACGAGGCCCGCCGCTTCGGGATTCATTCGGCGATGCCCCTGCGCACGGCCGGCCGGCTCTGCCCCCAGGCTGTCTTCCTGCCAGTTGACGGGGTCAAGTACGCGCGGGTGAGCCAGGAGGTCATGGCGATCTTGCGACGGTTCACCCCGCTGGTCGAGCAGGTTTCGATCGATGAAGCGTTCCTCGACGTCGCCGGGTCCGAGCCGCTCTTCGGATCGCCGGCCGCGATCGCGCGAGCCATCCAGGCCGCCATCGAACAGGAGCTGGGCCTCACTGCCTCCGTCGGGGTTGCCAGCAACAAGCTGGTGGCCAAGGTCGCCTCCGACCTGCGCAAGCCCGCGGGCCTGGTGGAGGTGCCGATCGGCATGGAGGCCTCGTTCCTGGCACCGTTGGCGATCGAACGGCTGTGGGGAGTCGGGCCGCGCACCCGCGACGTCCTTGCCGAATACGGTGTGCGAACCATCGGCGACCTCGCCCGGGTGGCCCCGGACATGCTCGAGCGGCGACTGGGCAAGCACGGTCCAGAGCTGATCGCGCGGGCTCGCGGGATCGACCCGGCGCCGGTGAGCGACGAGCCGATGGAGGCCAAGTCGGTCAGCCACGAGCACACCTTCGACGTCGACACGGCCAGCTGGGAGGTCATCGAGCGCACGCTGCTGGCCCTGTCGGATGGGGTAGCCGGTCGCCTTCGTCGCGGCGCAGTGCGAGCCTCGACGATCGCCGTCAAGGTGCGCGCGAGCGACTTCACCACGGTCACCCGCCAGCGCACCCTGCCGGAGCCCACGGACGACGGAGCGATCATCTGGCAGACGGCCGCGGCTCTGGCGCGGCCCCAGGTTCGCGGCATCCGGGTGCGGCTGCTGGGGGTAGCGGCCAGCCACCTCGTGGCGGCCGACCAGCTGCCGCTGCTCGAGGGCGAGGAAGCGCGGCGGCGTCGCGTGACGGCGGCGAGCGATTCGATCCGGGGGCGCTTCGGCGCCCGGGCGTTAACGCGGGCGCGACTCATGGGCAGCGGGGTCGCCGAGCCGTTCGAACGCGACTCCAACACGGCGCCGGAGGCGCGTCGCATCGGGAGGGCACGGCCGACAGAGGACCCGCCGGGGTCTTGACATCGAACATCCGTTCGACATACAGTGGCTGCAAATCGAACGGTTGTTCTCATCGCTCGCGGACGTGCCCCGCCGGAATGACCGCCCTTGCCCCCGGAAAGGAGCTCGTCCCGATGGCTCTCGTGCAGGTGACGCCGCTGCCGGTCCGCGTACGTAGCGACCTCATCACCGGTCGGCCCCGGCAGGTCCGCCTGGGCGACCGCGACCTACCGGTCGTGGCAGTGCAGCGCGTACGCGAGGAGCGCTCCGCGTACCCGAGGGCCTCCGGGCCGCGCACGACCTTCGAGGTCGTGACCGCTACGTCACGACTCGTGTTGCGCTTCGAGCATCGCGGCCGTCGGTGGCTGATCGAAGGCCTCGATCCCGACTGGGAGACCCCCTCGCTCGCCGCCTGATCGAACGCCGGCGTGACGGGCCTGCCGGCCTGCACGCCCATTCCGTCTCCACCGCCCCGACTCGCCCCGCCTGGCTCCCCACACCGGGCGGGGCGGTCGATTCATTCCTGGCCGCTCGTGCGAGAATCGGGACATGGGAAACGATGTCTCCTTCTCCGACCTGAGCCTCGACGCCTTCGGGGAGCGGCTGGCCTCCGCTGAGCCGGTGCCCGGTGGCGGCAGTGCGGCGGCCGTGGCAGGCAGTCTCGGGGCGGCGCTCGCGGTGATGGTCGCCCGCCTGTCGCAGGATCGTCCGCGTTACGAGGCGTACGGAGCGACCCATGCTCGGGTGCTGGCCGCCGGTGAGGCTGCGCGGGTCCATTTCCTCGAGCTGGCCGACGAGGATGCGGCGGCCTATCACGCCTTCGTCCTGGCCCAGAAGATGCCTCGCGAGAGCGAGGCAGAGCAGACCGCCCGGCGCCATGCGCTGGCACGCGCAGCGCACGTGGCCACCGTCGCACCGCTCGACACGATGCGCTTGTGCCGCACCACGATCGACCTGGTCGAGGTCCTCGTCGGGCGCAGCAACGTCAACGCGAGCAGCGACCTCGACGTGGCCGCGTACCTCCTGGCGGCCGCGGCCGCCAGCGCCGCGGCCAACGTGCGCATCAACCTGCCGCCCACCGGCGACCCGGGCTTCCAGGCCACCACGGAGGCAGAGGTTGCCGACCTGCTCGAGGGCGCGCGCCTCCAGGAGGCGCGGATCCACCGCCTGGTCGCGTCCGGCGAAGCCCGCGAGGCCGAGCCCGCGTGAACCACGGCGCGGACGCCGTCGGCCCGGCCAACTGCCCCGCGCGGCGGTGAGCGCCCCGCGCCAGGCCAGGTTGCTGCAGGGCGCGCCCATCGCGGCCGAGCTGCGGGCCAAGGTCAAGTCGGACATCGCGGCCTTCCGACGCCGCCACGGGTTCACGCCCACGCTGGCGATCCTCTTCGTCGGGCGCGACGCGCCCTCGAGTGTCTACCTCCAGCAGATCCTGCGCAGCTGCGGCAGCGTCGGCGCCGTGGGCCGCACGGTGCAGCTCCCCGCCGCGGTCAACGCGGCGCAGGTGCGCCACGAGATCGAGCTGCTCAACGCCGACCCGCTCGTGAGCGGCATCATCGTGCAGATGCCGTTGCCGCGACGCATCCCGCTCCGTGCGGTCATCGACACGATCGACCCGGGCAAGGACATCGACGGCCTGCACCCGTTCAACGCGGGCCTCATGGCCCTGGGCTACGAGGGATTCCTGCCGGCGACCGCGCAGGCGGCCGTGGAGATCCTCAAGCGCTCGGGCTACACCCTGGAGGGCCGGCACGCGGTCGTGGTCGGACGCAGCAACGTGGTCGGCAAGCCGGCGGCGCTATTGCTGCTCCGGGAGCACTGCACGGTCACCATCTGCCACTCCCGCACGCGCGACCTGGCGCGGCGCACACGGCAGGGGGACGTGCTGGTCGTGGCCGCGGGGCGCCCCGGCCTGGTGACCGGCGCGATGATCAAGCGCGGCGCCCTCGTCGTGGACGTCGGCATCAACGTGGTGCCCGGCGGCCTGGTGGGAGACGTCGACATGGCGAGCGCCCGGGGGGTGGCGGCGGCCATCACCCCGGTTCCCGGTGGCGTGGGTCCCGTGACCAACGCGATCCTCCTGCAGCATCTCCTGCGCGCGGCGCGGCTGCAGGTCGAGGGAACCGGCCCGCCCCGTCTGCGCCCCGTCGCCCGGGCGCCGCAACCGGTGCGCTCGCAGAGCGCCCCGGCCAGCTGACCTTCGCTCACGAGCCGCTTGGGGAGCAGCCACCGATGACGATGCCCAGCAGCCTTCAGATCGCCCAGTCCGTGCGCCCGCGTCCCATCCTTGAGATCGGCGAGGAACTGGGCCTCCTTCCGGAGGAGCTCGAGCTCTTCGGCTGGGACAAAGCCAAGGTCGGGCTTGGCGTGCTCGAGCGGCTGGCCGATCGGCCGGCAGCGCGGGAGATCGTCGTCACGGCCATCACGCCCACGCCACTCGGCGAGGGCAAGACGACCACCACGATCGGCCTCGCGCAGGGCCTCAACCGTATCGGCGTGCGGACGGCGGTCGCGATCCGGCAGCCCTCGCTCGGGCCGGTCTTCGGGATCAAGGGCGGCGCGGCTGGTGGCGGCTACAGCCAGATCATCCCGATGGAGGAGTTCAACCTGCACCTCACCGGCGACAACCACGCCGTCGGGGCGGCCCACAACCTGGCGGCCGCGTTCCTCGACAATCACCTGCACCACGGCAACGCGCTGGGGATCGACCCCTATACGATCGATTGGCCCCGCGTCGTGGACATCAGCGATCGCGCGCTGCGACACGCCGTGATCGGCCTGGGCGGCCGCGAGGACGGCGTGCCCCGCGAGACCGAATGGCAGATCTCGGTCGCCTCCGAGGTGATGGCCATCCTGGCCCTCGCGACCGACCTGCAGGACCTGCGCCATCGACTCGGGAGCATCGTGCTGGCCAAGACCCGGGACGGTCGGCCGGTGACGACCGAGGAGCTGCGCGTGGCGGGAGCGATGACCGTGCTCATGCGCGACGCCATCAAGCCGAACCTGCTGCAGACGCTGGAGGGTGGACCGGCATTCGTGCATGCCGGTCCGTTCGGCAACATCGCCCACGGCAACAGCTCCGTGCTGGCCGATCGGATCGCCGGCAAGTTGGTCGACGTGGTCTGCACGGAGGCCGGTTTCGGGGCTGACCTGGGCGCGGAGAAGTTCTTCGACATCAAGTGCCGCCTGGGTGGCCTCAGGCCGGCGGCCGCCGTAGTCGTGACCACGATCCGGGCGCTCAAGATGCATGGCGGCGTGGGGCGGATCGTGGCCGGCAAGCCGCTCGATCCGGCCCTCGAGGCCGAAGATCCCGACGCGGTGCGCCGCGGCGCGGAGAACCTCGCCAAGCAGATCGAGAACGTCTCGGCCTTCAACGTCCCCTGCGTGGTGGCCATCAACGCCTTCCCGGGCGACGCCCCGTCCGAGGTGGCCGCCGTCCAGGAGGTCGCGCTCGCCGCCGGCGCCATGGACGCGGTGCTCTCGCGTCACTTCGCCGAAGGAGGCGCGGGCGCGGAGGACCTCGCTCGCGCCGTGTGGGCGGCCGCCCAGGTCGGGGCTCCGGAGTTCCGCCTGCTCTACCCGGATGACGCGCCCCTCGCCGGCAAGATCGAGACGATCGCCCAGCGCATCTACGGCGCCGACGGTGTCGACTTCTCAGCCACCGCGATCCGCGGGCTGGAGGAGCTGGAGCGACTCGGTTACGGCGCTCTCCCGATCTGCATGGCCAAGAGCCACCTCTCGATCAGCCATGACCCCAACCTGAAGGGCAGGCCTCGCGGCTTCCGCGTGCCGGTTCGGGCGGTGCGCCTCTATGCCGGGGCTGGCTTCGTCACGGCCTACTGCGGCGACATGCGGACGATGCCCGGCCTGCCCTCTCGACCAGCTGGGGAAGGCGTGGACATCGATGCGGCGGGCAACATCGTGGGCCTGTTCTGACCTGGCAGGCCTTGCCGGGATTGCTTGCGCTGCGTACTATCTGCTGTGGCGCTGGGGCGGCACGAGCCTCCCCCGACAGCAGACTCGCGATCTCCGAAGGAGTCCCATCTGATGCTCAACACCGAGCCGCAGCCGGTCGCGCCGCCCCCGGGGGCAAGCCCCGAGCTGGTCAGCCTGACCGACGCGGCGGCCGCCAAGCTGCGCGAACTGACCGTCCAGGAGTCGAGTCCCGACATCGGCCTGCGCGTCTACGTCTACAGCGGCGGCTGCTCCGGGTTTCGTTACGGGATGATGCTCGAGGACCAGCCCACGGCGGACGACGTGACGGTGCTCAGCCGTGGCGTCAAGGTGTACGTCGACGGCCAGAGCCAGCAGTACCTGACGGGTTCTGAGATCGACTACGTCGACACGCTGATGGGCGCCGGCTTCACGGTCAACAACCCGAACGCCGTCGCGGCGTGCGGTTGTGGTTCGAGCTTCCGGACCGCCGACGACGCGGGCACTGCCCGAAGC
>DATHCS010000104.1:0-4838 GCA_035319405.1 Candidatus Dormiibacterota bacterium
GTGCGGCGGTCGCCGTGGCCGCCGGGGAGGATCGGTCATGAACGTCTCGCAACGCCAGCGCCTCGTGCGCGAGGTGATGACCGAGGATCCCATCCTGGCCAGCATCGACCTGCCCCTCGGCGAGGCGGCCCGACTGATGGACTTCTACCGCATCACCGGCCTGCCCGTCGTGGACTGGACCGGCGCGTTGGTGGGCGTCATCAGCCAGACCGACCTGCTGCACGCGCGCGCGACCCAGGAGTGGTGGGAGAAGTGGCCAGGCCTGACCGTGCGCCACCTGATGACCCAGCCCGCCCTCAGCGTCTCGCAGGACGCCCCGCTCGACGATGCGGTGGCGCTCCTGGAACGCCATGGCGTGCACCGGCTGGTGGTCGTCGACGCAGATGGGGCACCGGTCGGCGTCCTCTCGACGAGCGACCTGATCCGCAACATCGCGGAGGAGACGGAGGATGCCTAGGATCACCGCCGCGCCCCCGCCGCCCGCACCCGGCGCTCCGCCGGAGCGCCCCGAGGAGCTGCTGCGCAAGCCCGTCGGGGAGCCCAAGGAGCTGCATGAGACGCGCCTCGCGCTGGCCCTGCCGGTGCTCGACATCCATGCCTACGTGGACGACTTCAACCGCGACGTCATGGGGGCCTACCGACGGGGCACGGTCGAGGCGGAGCTGCGCGCCGACGACGAAGTGGCGAGGAGCCTCATCCCGCCGGGCACCTCGGTGGCCCGCGACTTCAGCACGCTGGCGCCCCGCATTCCCGACTTCGTGCGCGAGGCCTGCGTCGGCTGCATGGCCTGCGTGAACGCCTGCCCCGACACGGCCATCCTGGCCACGGCCCAGCCGCATGGCGCGCTCGAGTCGGCGATCGCCACGTTCGCCGCCGACCAGCCCGACCCGGCCCGTGCCGTGGGCACGGCCAGCAGCCACTTCGCCCATACCCAGAAGTACGCCGAGGTGCCCGCGCGCCAGGGCAAGGAACCGGCCGATTTCGGCATCTTCGTCGACCCGCTTCACTGCAAGGGCTGCTCGGAGTGCGTGGCGGTCTGCCATGCCCTCGGCTATGACGCCCTGCACATGATCGACAAGATGCCGTGCGAGGAGAGCGGCGAGAGCACGCTCGAGCGCTTCCATCGCGACTGGCGCTTCTTCCGCGGCCTGCCCGTCACGCCGCCCGAATACCGCAACGAGAAGGCCCTGGCCGACCTGATGCTGGGCGAGCACGCGCTCGGCTTCCTCGGCGGCGCCGGCTCCTGTCCGGGCTGCGGGGAGGCGACCGCGGTGCGCATGCTGGTGGCCGCCACCCGCCAGGTGCACGGCCCCGACTCGATGGGCATCGTCGCGGCGACCGGCTGCAACACCGTCTACGGCAGCACGTACCCCTACAACCCGTTCCTGGTGCCGTGGACCAACTCGCTCTTCGAGAACGCCCCCGCCGTGGCCCTCGGCATCCGCGCTCGCTGGGACCAGGCCGGCCACCCCGAGCGACGCCTGTGGGCCCTCGGGGGCGACGGGGCGATGTACGACATCGGCTTCCAGGCCCTCTCGCGCATGGTCGCCTCCGGGGCCGACATCAAGGCCATGGTGCTCGACACACAGGTCTACTCGAATACCGGCGGGCAGGCCTCGACGGCCTCCTTCGGCGGACAGGTGACCAAGCTGAGCGCCTTCGGCAAGGCCGTCCACGGTCGACCCGAGCGACGCAAGGAGCTGGCACGCCTGATGGTCGCGCACGGCGACGTCTACGTGGCCGAGACCACCCCCGCCCACATCAACCACTTCTACCGCGCCGTCATGGAGGCCAACGAGTACCCCGGCCCGGCGGTCATCGTGGTCTACACGCCCTGCCAGCCGGAGCACGGCATCGCCGACGACGCCTCGAACGCGCAGGCGAAGCTGGCCGTCGAGTCGCGAGCCTTCCCGCTCTTCACGTATGACCCCCGCCGCGGTGCCACCATCGCCGAGCGGCTCTCGCTGACCGGCAACCCCGCCGTCAAGGAGGACTGGTCGAAGCTGCCCGACGGCACGCCGGTCGACTTCCTGGCCTTCGCCCGCACCGAGGGACGGTTCGCGGCGCACTTCGGCAAGGACGGGACCCCCACGCCCGAGATCCTGGCCACGCAGGAGGACAGGCTCCTCAACTGGCATTGGTTGCAGGAGCTGGCCGGCATCCGCTGATGCCACGCGGCCCGGGCCGCATCTCCCCGGCGCTCGGGACCTCCGACCCTAGCCCGGCTCACTCGGGCGGCGCACGCTAGACCCGGTAAGGAGGCCTCACATGCGAGTCCTGCTGGCGACCGACGGCTCCCCCTCCGCGGAGCATGCCACGAGCCTCGTGAGCAGCGTCGCGTGGCCCGCCGGCAGCGCTGTCCACGTCGTCATCGCCTTCGACGAGCGCCCCGACATGATCGGTGCGCCATTCCTGCTCACCGACGATCACTATGGGCGCCTGCGTGCCGACGCGGAGCAGGCCCACGAGGAGACCCTCCGGCGGGCCATCGCTCGGCTGGACCGACCCGGCCTCGACGTCGACGGCGAGGTCCTCGACGGTCGCCCGGCGACGGTGATCGTGCACGCCGCGTCGAGCTGGCAGGCCGACCTGCTGGTGATCGGCCATCGCGGCCTCGGCCCGTGGCGCTCGATGCTGCTCGGGTCCGTTTCGGCCGAAGTGGTCGATCATGCGCCCTGTCCGGTCCTGGTCGCCCGTGGCGATCACCTGGGCGAGGCGATCCTGGCCGATGACGGATCCGATTGCGCCCGGGCCGCGTCCGACTTCCTGGCCACCCATGCCGAGCTCGCGCCGCAGGCCGTCGAGGTGCTCAGCGTGGCGGACGTCGCCTATCCCATGACCGCCGTCCTGGCGACCCCCGTGGGCGCCGGCGCGGTGGGCGACTGGGAGGCCTCCGCCGAAACGATCCGCGGCGCGGCCGGCGAGGCCGCGGGGGCCGCCGCAGAGCGGCTCGAGGCGGCCGGCCTCATCGCGTCGAGCGCCTCACGCGAGGGCGACCCGGCACACGAGATCGTGCACGCGGCCCGCGAGCACGCCAGCGACCTCATCGTGCTCGGCAGCCACGGGCGCACCGGCCTGGCGCGCCTGCTGTTGGGCAGCGTGGCCCGCAACGTGCTGCTCGAGGCCCCGTGCTCCGTGCTGATCGTGCGCCGTCCGCAGCACGCCTGAACCCGTCCGCTTCGGCGGAGGGCCGGAGGTCACGGGCCCGGGGGTCGCAATGGCACAGGCCGGCCGGGACGCTCGGCACTGATGCGCAGATGCGCATATCACGATGCTTGGGCCATGGACGAGATCACGATCCTGCAGGCAGAGGTCCTGCGGACGCTGGCCAGCCCGCGCCGGCTCGAGATCCTTCATCGCCTGGCCGACGGCCCCCGTGAGGTGAGCCGTCTGGCCGGAGAGCTGGGCATCAGCCAGCCCAACGTCTCGCAGCACCTGGCGGTGCTGCGCAGCGCGGGCCTCGTCGAGCCGGAGCGCTTCGGGCGGGAGGTCCACTACCGCCTATCGGACCCGGACGTGATGGTCGCCTGCGACCTCATGCGCCGCGTCCTGGCCCGCCGGATCGAGCGGCTGGCCAACCTGTCGACCGCCGTCCTCGCCACGAGGTGACCGCCATGGATGAGCAGCCCCTGAACCTGGTCCTCTTCTCCGGCACCGACGACAAGCTGCAGGCCGCCGCCGTGCTGGTGGCCGGTGCGGCCGCGCTCGGCAAGCCGGTCAACGTCTTCCTGCAGTACTGGGCCCTTGACGCCTTCCGTGCCGATCGCATCGAGCGGGACCACGGTCTCGCCCCCGAGGCGGGCGCCGCCGGTCGCGCCGCGGTGGACAACCTGCGGGCGGCAGGCCAGGCCAGCTGGGCCGAGACGCTGCGGGCAGCGAAGGAGCTCGGCTCGGTCGACATCCAGGCCTGCTCGCTCTCCATGGACCTGCTCGACCTCAAGGCCGGCGACCTGGACGCCCTGGTCGACGGCATCGAGGGCGTAACGGCCTTCTACCTCAACGCCGGCGAGGGCAACCTCGTCTTCATCTGATCGCCCCGACGAACCAGGGCCACGAGCCCGCGAAAGGAAGGAACGCCTCCATGACCACGCTCGAGATCAGCCTCACGGTCGATGCCAAGGGGCTCAGTTGCCCCATGCCGATCGTCAAGACCGCCCAGGCTATCCAGCGCGTCGCCTCCGGGCAGCTGCTGGAGGTGCTCGCCACCGATCCGGGGTCGGTCAAGGACTTCGCCGCCTGGTCACGCTCCACGGGCAACGAGCTCGTGGCGTCCAGCCAGGAGGGCGGCGTCTACCGCTTCGTCATCCGCCGGAAGTGAGGTGACCCGCATGTCGCTCCTGACCGAGCCGGGCACGGCGACCGAGACACGGGCGCCGGAGCCCTTCGCGTACGACGGCCCCGCCCCGAGCGAGCCGGAGGCCCCGACCAAGGAACTCATCATCGTCAACTGGAGTGGCGAGTACGACCGGGTCATGCCCACCCTGATCCTTGCCTCTTCCGCCGCGGCCAGCGGTGTGCGCACGAAGGTCTTCGTGACGTTCTGGGGTCTCTTGCCCTTCGTCAAGGACCAGCGCCGCATCACCGGCGAGAACTGGATGCAGAAGATGCTCAGCTTCATGCAGCGGCCGGGCATCCATCACGTGAAGCTCTCCAAGATGAACTTCCTGGGCATGGGCCCCTGGATGATGAACACGCTCTCCAAGAAGTACCACGTTGCCTCGCCGGCCGAGCTGCTCGAGGCCTGCCAGGCGCTCGGCGTGGAGTTCATTCCCTGCCAGATGACCATGGACATGTTCGGCCTCAAGCCGGAGGACATGATCGACGGTTTGGGCGAGCCG